>CAMYJM010000329.1 GCA_947258635.1 uncultured Acidimicrobiaceae bacterium | reverse complement strand
TCCCGCTCGACACGGCAACTGCGTGAGGCGCCGAGACGAACTCGGCGAATTCGGCTTCGAATGCGGCCGTCTCCGGACCGGCGACGAGCTGCCCCGACTTGAGCACCGCCTCGACCGCAGCAAGCTCCTCCGGCCCTATCAACGGCCTTGAAAGCTGAATCACACGACCTCCTCGAGACGCCCATCAACAACTGTGAACCGCTGCCGGGTGACCTGGTCTACGTAGTCTCCATCGGCGTCCGGCTGCAGCCGGCGCCCCGACACACCTACCCACCCGAGCCGGCGGGCCGGGACCCCCCCAACTAGCGCATACGGGGCGACATCACCGGTCACCACGGCACCCGCCGCCACCATCGCCCACTCGCCGACGACGACACCGGGCAGCAATATGGCTCCGGCACCGACTGAAGCGCCGCGGCGTACCTCGACGGGTTCGCTGGTCCAGTCGTCGGCTCCCTTCTGGCCGCCTGCTGCCGTGATGGCGCGCGGATGGCGGTCGTTCGCCAGGATCGCGCCGGGACCTATGAACACGCCGTCTCCAAGGACGGCCGGAGAGTACACGAGAGCGTAGTTCTGCAGCTTGCAGTTCGACCCCACCGTGACGCCGACGCCGACGTACGCTCCACGTCCAATCGTCGTACCGTCCCCGACTTCAGCGTTCTCTCGAACCTGGGCCAGATGCCACACATGGACACGGGCACCTATCTGGGCGGACTCGTGGACGTCCGCGGAATGTTCAATCGGCACGATCACCTCGAGATGAAGGAGGGTGGGATTCGTAGCTTACGGACGGAGGCGGCCACCGCCCGGGATCAATACCCCGTTCATCGAACTGCGGACCGGCCGACTTGATCGCTTCCCGCTCCGCGGCAGACTCGAGAACCGGGGGCCACCGCAGTCGATGTCGGGGTCGCCGTGGGTCCGCTAGCGGTGGATTGCCTCCCAGACGCGCCCCGCCGTGAGCGGCATATCGAGGTGCTCAATACCCAGGTGGCTCAGCGCGTCCACCACCGCGTTCTGGATCGCCGGGGTCGACCCGACGGTGGCCGCCTCGCCGATGCCTTTGACGCCCATCTCGTTGAGCGGAGTCGGCGTCACCGTATGCCCCACCTCGAACAAAGGGAGGTTGACGGCCATCGGAATGAGATATGTGACCAGGTTGCCCGTCAGCGGATTGGCCCACTCGTCATACCGGAACTCCTCGAGCAAAGCCTGGCCGGCACCCTGGGCGATCCCGCCGTGGACCTGACCGTCCATGAGATAGCGGTTGAGGATTCCGCCGGCATCGTCGACCGCAATGTGGCGTATCACCGAGACGGCGCCGGTCTCGGTGTCGACTTCGACGACGGAGGCGTGAGTCCCGAAGGGATAGGTGGAATGCTCCTGCTGGAAGACCAGCGTCCGACATATGGATCTCCTCGTTTGCCAGTGCGAGGAGCTGAGCCCATGTCAGGCCCGAGTCGGGAACCCCCCTCACCCCGACGGTACCGCCATCGAAGACGACGATGTCTTCGACCGCCGCTTCGAGGTGGGCGGCGGCGACATGTCTGGCTCGAACCACCACCTTCTGACTCGCCTGGAGGATCGCCCCTCCCCCAAGCTGGAGCGACCGCGATCCGCCGGTGCCCGAGCCGCGCTCAATCACGCGGGTATCGCCGAAGACCACCTTGACGTCGGTATGCGGGATCTTGAACTCGGCGGCGGCCACTTGGGCAAAGGCCGTCTCGTGGCCCTGACCGTGCGATGACGTGCCGGCGCGCACCGTCACCGTCCCGTCGTCGTTGACCTCGGCGGCGCCCCACTCCTCGAGGCCGGCGGCGGCCGTCACCTCGACATAGCTGGCGACACCGATGCCGAGCAGCTTGCGGTTGCCGGCGGCCCGGCGCCGGGCCTGCTCGGCTCGCAGCGCCTCGTAGCCGGCGATGTCGAGCGCCAGATCCAACGCCCGCTCGTATTCGCCGCTGTCATAGCGGGCTCCCGTCGGCGTGGTGTAGGGGAACTCATCGGGCGGGATGTAATTGCGGCGGCGCAATTCCACCGGGTCGATGTCGAGCCGGTCGGCGAGCATGTCGACGATGCGCTCCACGATCATGGCCGCCTCCGGCCGGGCGGCTCCCCGGTAGGCGTGAACCGGTGTCGTGTTGGCCATGATCGCCCGAAAGTGGAACTCGATCTTCGGGATCTTGTAGACGCCGGACGCCATCAGCCTGGTGAACTTCGGGAGGTGGACCGCAAACGCAGGGTAGGCCCCCACCTGCTGGTCCACATGCACTCGTAGGCCGGTGATCGTGCCGTTCGCCTTGGCCCCGATCGCGACCCTCTGATGCTGGGCGCGGCCGTGAGTCATCCCGACCATGTTCTCGCTGCGGGTCTCGCTCCAGCGCACCGGGCGCCGGAACCGGCGGGCGAGATCAGCGGCGAGGATCTGTTCGGGGTAGGTGTAGAACTTGGCGCCGAAACCGCCACCCATATCGGTAACCCGGCCCCGTACCTCTGATCGCTCCATACCAAGCGAAGCGGCGATGACGTTGCGCGGCCCGAAAACGTTCTGCGAGCTGACCCAGGTCGTGAGACTGCCGTCGCTCTCGGGCACCGCCAGCGTGTTCGAGGTTTCCAGCGGAACGGCGGCGAGTCGCTGGCTGGAGAAGGTGCCCTCGACGACGATGTCGGCATCGGCGAAGAAGTCGGGATCCGGGTCGGGCCCCTCCTCGGCGACAACGTTGGTGCCCAGTTCGGGGTGGAGGAGGTCCGTGGCCGCGAGCGCCTGCTCGACCGTGGAGTAACCGTCGAGCAGGTCGATGTCGGCCCAAACGAGGTCGGCGGCGTCGGCGGCCGCCACGGCCGATTCGGCGACGACGACTGCCAGGATCTCGCCGACAAACCGCACTTTGCCGGTAGCGAGCAGCGGGCGCGCCGTCACCGGGTCGGCCGGCGGCGTCGGGCGGATCGCCGGCAGATCGAAGTCGGCTGCAGTCAGCACGGCGACAACCCCGGGCACGCCCTTGGCATCCTCTGTGTGGACCTCGTTGAGGATGCCGTGCGGGATCTTGCTACGCACCGACCACAGAAACAGGGCATTGTCCGCTTCGAGGTCTTCCATGTAGCGGCCCCGGCCGGTGATGAACCTGGGGTCTTCGACGCGCCTGACGTTGTTGCCGAGTATTGATCCAGCCATGTGACGGCAACGCTAGTGGCCCGCGCCCGGATGTGGTTGGCCCACGAGCCGAGACCGAGCCACCCTGCCGTCGCGGGCGGCGGCGGGCTCCGCCAAGACGAGTACGAAGTCCAGGCGACGATCAGCGAGCCGGACTCAATGCGGTGCGATCACCGGGCGGTCCCCATCTCCGGCGTCGCCCCCTCCGGGACCCGCCGCCTGCTCCGGCGCCAGCGGCGGCTCCCAATCCGGGCTCACCTCGGCGGCGGTGCCGCCAAAGCCGGGGGGTCCAAGTGGGGGCGCTGCCGCAGCACCGGCCCGGCGCTGCCGCCAAGACGCCAGAAACAGGCCTCCGGTTCCCGCCATCAGCGCCGCCGAGTAGAGCAAGACGCCGACGAGGGGAATTAGCCAGATTCCGAATCGCCAAACGACGGCTCCCACCACAAAGGCGCCGAAGATCCCTCCCCGGCCCCGGAGCAGCAGGTCGCCTCCCGCCGCTACGGCCGGCACCGGAGCGAAAACCAGCCCGAGTAGCCACAGAACCATCACGAGGACTCCAACGGGAGCGCCGACGACGGTGAACAGGAACATGATCGAGATCAGCGGCAACCCGATGACGGCCACAAAGCCGACCCACACCGTACGCCACGTTTCGGTCCGTACCAGGCCGGTGGCGCGGGCCATTGTCGAACGGAAAACCAGCAGCAGGACCATGCCGGTGACCACAAACGCCAGGAAACTGAGGATCGTGACTCCGATGAGCCAAACGCGAACAATGAAAGTCGCCCGCGACGGGAGACGCTTCAGTTGGCCGGCCACGCTGGCGCCGCCGGAGATGGCGACGTCGCCATCGGATCGATACAGCAAGTCGCCTCCCACCTCGGCGCCGGGGCCGACGCGCAGCGAGCGCACGGAGACGTCGACATCGCCCCCGACGGCGCCGTCGATCTCACCGTTGAGAAACCTTCCAAGAACATCACGCCCGACGGTGCCCGTGATGCCGGCCGATCCGGCGACGAGGAGGATGTCGCCGTCCACCCCGCCGGAAACGTCGATGGTGCCGGAGGCCACCGCGATGTCGCCCGTGACGGTCCCGAGCACGGCTACCTCGCGCGCCAGCGCCCGCACCGAGCCCTCTACGGTGCCCGTGATCTCGATGCGGCTGTGGGTCACCGCGAACACATCACCGGCCACCACGCCTCCGATGGAGATGGCCCCGGAGGCGATCACGAGGTCGCCTTCGATCCGCCCGTCGATCCGCGCCGACGAGGCCGCGATGTACACATCCTCGTCTTCGACCTCGTCCGCCTCGAGTAGGTAGATCTGCGGTGTGATCACTTCGGCAACAAGCGGCGCCAGCATCGCGAAGAAGGCGAACGAAAAGAGCAACCGGCGGCGGATCAACAACATGTGTCGGCAGTCAAGCATGTAGTGAGGAGTTGCGTACCTCGGGTCACGAAACTGCGTGATACGGGTCTCCACGACGTATTCCTAGGTGATGCGGGCGCCTCACAGCCCCAGCCCCTGCAGGGGCAGCGACTCGCCGGTGAGGTTGAGCAGCGGCCAGGGCACGACACCGAAGAGGAAAGTGAACGCAACGCACACCGCCAGGGCGAGGCGGGTCGAGCGCGGGGCCGTGATCGGCTCGTCCGCCAGGGCCGGGTCGGGATCGTTGAAGTAGGCGAGGACGATCAGTCGCAAGTAGAAGAACAACCCGGCGACGGCCGACACCAGGCCGACGATTGCCAGCCACAGGTAGCCGGCGTCGATGGCGGCAGCGAAGACCCCGACCTTGCCGACAAAACCGGCCGTCAGCGGGATCCCGCCCATGGCGAGCATCAACACGGCGAGAGCCCCGGCGAGCACCGGCGAGCGTTTCGCCAGACCCCGGTAGGAATCGAGCGGGGAGGCTCCGCCGGCAGCCCCACTGATGATCGAGGCAATGATGAAGGTGCCGATCAGCTGGAAGGCGTAAGTACCGAGGTAGACCCACAGGCCGGGAACACCATCCCGGCCGGCGACGAGGGCGGTGAGCATGAAACCGGCGTGGGCGACGCCGGAGTAGGCCAGCATGCGCTTGAAGTCGCTCTGGGCGATGGCGAACA
>CAMYJM010000328.1 GCA_947258635.1 uncultured Acidimicrobiaceae bacterium | reverse complement strand
ATCGCCGTTGCCATCGGGGCCGCCGCCGGCTACCTCCTCGGCGTCACTGAAGCCCCGCCGCGGCGACTGGCGATTGGCGCCGCCGGCGGCGAAGCGCTGGGTCTTCTGCTCGGCACGGCGGCCCGCAGCCAGACGTGGCCGTCCCTCGACCCGATCGGCATCGTGATCGGTTTGGTGGTCGGAACCGGCCTGGCCTATCTGCTGTGGATCGCCAGGGGACGCCAGCACAACCTGATGTCGCGGCTCCTTCTCGGCGCCGCAGTCGGCTGGTTGTTCGGCGCATGGCTCGCCCCCGATCTGGACGGCTCCAAGGCCGAAGTGTTTGTGACAGCCGCCGTACTCGGAGCCCTGGTCGGGGCCGCCGTCGGATACTCTCCATACCCGGATGGGGTGCGACGCGGCGAGATCGCGGTAGCGAGCCGCAAGTACATCTTCCTGGCCCCGGCGCTGTTCTTCGTAAGCGCTGCCCTCGTCATTCCTTTGGGCCGTACCATCTGGCTTGGGTTCCTCACAGGACCGCCGAGAGAGTTGCGCTGGAACGGGCTCACCAACTACTCCGACATTCTCTCGGACCCGGGAATCATCAATTTCGACGGTTTCAGCGGGATGTTCTCGAGCAAGCTGTTCTGGCTCGCGGTTGTTCTCGCGGTTGTCGGGATAGCCGCCGGTCGATGGACGGGCCGCACCGGTGGTACGGGGCTCGGAACGGGGTTTGCATTCACGGCCGGAAGCCTCAGCCTGCTGGCCGGAGGTGCGGCACTGTTGGGGTTCGCGATCTTCACGTCGATCAGGGGGACGATCCCGAACAACCTGTGGTGGATCTTCTCGGTGATCATCTTCGCGGTATCCCTCGGGCTTGCGGTGGCGGTGTTGGCGGACCGATCCAAGGGGGAGAACATCGCCAAGTCCCTGATCTTCCTACCGATGGCCATCAGCTTCGTCGGCGCCTCGGTCATCTGGCGTCTCATCTATGTGGCCCGCCCTCCGCAGGACCCGCAGACCGGCGTGTTCAATTCGCTATGGATCATGATCGGGGAATGGAGCAACTCCACGGCTGCCAGCACTTTGGTGGCGCTCATCCTCGGCCTCATCATCGTGGCGCTGCTCTACCTGGCGTGGCGCGCATGGCAGGCAGAGTCCAACACCGTCCTCGCCGGATCGTTGGCGGTCTCCCTGGTTCTCGGCTGGCTTGTCTACCGTTTTGTGGGGCCGGGGATCGGTGGATTCAAGGTGAGTGAGGTCACCGGCGAGATCATTGCCGACCCCGTCCTCTTCATCCAGAACGCACCGTGGAACAACTTCTGGATGATGGTGGTCTTCATCTGGATTCAGACCGGTTTCGCCATGGTCATCTTCTCGGCCGCCATCAAGGCGGTTCCGACGGAGCTGATAGAGGCAGCCCGAATCGACGGGGCCACCGAGACGCAGACGTTCTGGCGGGTCACGGTGCCCCAGATCTTCCCAACGATCGGCGTCGTGGTCACGACTCTCATCGTCACCGTGCTCAAGGTCTTCGACATCCCCAAGGTCATGACCAACGGGAACTTCGACACGCAGGTGTTGGCCAATGAGATGTGGGAGCGCGCCTTCACCCAGCTGGACTTCGGAGTCGGGTCGGCCGTAGCAGTGCTCTTGTTCGTCGGAGTGCTGCCCGTGATGTACATCAATGTCCGCCGGATGCAGAGGGAGAGGCTCGGATGACGACGACCGCCGACCGCGCCACGCCAACGACAGAGTCACGGATCACTCAACGGCGGCCGCTGGGCAAACGGATCTACGGGTTCCTCCGGTCGATCCCGACGTGGCTGCTGTGGATCCTCGTGATCATATGGACGATTCCGACCTTCAGCCTGTTGGTCAACTCCTTCCGAACTCGGGACGAACAGCGCGCCAGCGGGTTCTGGAACGCGTTCCGTGACACCGGATTCCCCACCCTGGACAACTACCGGGAAGTCTTGTTCCCCGATGTCGGCGCCGGGCTGGGCAACGCGTTGCTCAACTCTGCCGCCATTGCGATCGTGGCGACCATCATCCCGATCGCAATCGCGGCCTTCGCCGCGTATGCCTTCGCCTGGATCGACTTCAAGGGCCGGGAGTGGCTGTTCATTGCGACCGTGGCTTTGCTGGCAGTTCCGACGCAAGTGTCGCTGATTCCTCTGCTCTCCACATACTCCAACGGGGTAGCGCTGACGCTTCCGATAGTCGACAGGACTATCCAGCTGATCCCCGACCTGGATTTATCGGGCTCGATCCCTGCCGTGTGGCTCACGCACACTGGTTTCGCCCTGCCGTTCGCAATTTTCCTGCTGCACAACTACATCGCGGGACTGCCCAAGAGCATCTTCGAGTCGGCGTCGATCGACGGCGCCGACCACTTCAAGATATTCTGGCGGTTGGTGCTTCCTCTCTCGGTCCCGGTGCTCGCGGCGTTCGCTATCTTCCAGTTCCTCTGGACCTGGAACGACTATCTGATCGCTCTGACGATGATCGGGGGTAATCGGGAGGCCCTACCGGCCACCATCGTGGTGGCTTCACTGGCCGGCGAATTCGGAGCGAGAGAGCATCTGCTGACGGCAGGTGCCTTCGTGATCACGGTCGTGCCTCTAGCCGTGTTCTTCGCCTTGCAGCGTTTCTTCGTGCGAGGGATCACCGCCGGCTCTGTCAAGGGCTAGCCGGGCCTTACATCACGTCATCGAGATCGACTACACGACCCTCGGCGATCGAGATTTGGGCGGCCTGGCCCACCGCGACCGACCACATTCCTTCTTCGAAGGTGACCTTCGCCGGTGATCCGGCGCGGATCGCGTCGAGGAAGTCGACGTGCTCTAGATAGTCGGCGCCACTGTGATACCCGATGTGCCGGACATCAGTAGCGAACAGCTCTTCGTCGACGACGACGCCGCGGTCGCGCCGACCGATGCGGATGCGGCCGAACCCGGCGGCCGGGTTGAGCGGGATGAACGCCTCCGCCTTGCCCTCACTTCCGGTGACGGCGATCTCCTGCTCCCACGGCCCGGATTCGGTGAACATGCTCAAGTCGAGGAGGCCGCGGGCCCCGTCGACGAAGTCGACGATCACAAACGCGTTGTCGATGATATCGGGCGCGACGCCGTCGTAGGACTCGTCCTTGTAGAGCACGTCCTGGGCCCCCGAGGCCATGACCCGCATCGGGCGGGCCCCCGTCACCAGGTTCATGAGATCGAAGAAGTGGCAGCATTTCTCGACCAGCGTGCCTCCGGACTGGGCGTTGAAGCGATTCCACGCGGCCACCTTGTGAAGAAACGGGTAGCGGTGCTCCCGGATCGACACCATCACCACCTCACCCACCACACCGGAGTGAACCTCTTCGAGTATGCGGGCAACGGGCGGCTTGTAGCGGTACTCGAGCCCCATCCAGATCACTCGGTCGGACTTGGCGAACGCCGCGATCACGTCGCGGCATTCATCCACGGTGATGCACAGCGGTTTCTCGGCCAGGACGTGGACCGGGTAGCCCGCCACGGCTGTCAGGATTTCGTGGTGACGGTAATTGGGGGCGGAGATCACGACCGCGTCGCACAGACCGCTCTCGAGGAGGGCGTGATGATCGGCGAACATCTCGATGTCTCCGGCCGCCGCCCGGAATCGATCGCGGGAACCGGCGTCGGGATCCGCTCCGGCAACGACGCTGGTGCCGGCGAGCGCCCGGATATCGGCGAGATGCTCCAACGCCATGTGCCCGCACCCGATGATGCCGTATCGAACCTGATCCATCACTGCTCCTGTGGCTGTGAAGCGCCTCGGCCCAGACTACCGAGGCTCGGGCCGCATCCCGCGTAATGAAGGGCGGGCTCCCACAGAGGTCAAGCCGGGCGGCCGACGAACCGACCAGCCCGGAGC
>CAMYJM010000327.1 GCA_947258635.1 uncultured Acidimicrobiaceae bacterium | reverse complement strand
TCCAGCCGACTTCTGTCGGCGAGATCGCGCCCAGCTATGTCGTTGAAGCCGGCGACGTCTATTTGGACCTGACGAGAGTGGACTTCGCCGGGCAGACGGTGACGCTGGACCTCGAGGTGGGAATCGGCGACATCAGCCTCGTGTTGCCGCGTACGCTCGATCTGGAGGCGACGGCCCACACACGACTCGGTGAGGTGAACGTTCTGGGACAGTGGTCTTCCGGCCTGGGCGCCGTGGTCGAGAGTGCGGTGGACGGCAGAGGGGAAGAAGGCGGCACGTTGATCGTCGACGCCGCCGCCCGGCTCGGCTCGATCTCGATCTATCGCAGCGACGAGCCTCCGCTCGCTTATGAGGACCGGTTCGGCGGCCCGTACGACAACTTCTTGCCCGATTACTGGGATGGCGAAGGTGATCCACAGGAGCTCCTCGAATCTCTGAGGAGGGACGGGTTGGTCGTCGACTACGGTGACGCGCAAGTTGAGCTGACTCCGGGCAGCACGGGCGAGATCGCCGCTGCCTACCTGGTGGCAGCGGGCGGCCACGTGTTCTTCGATCTGTCGAGGTTCCCGCCCGATGGCGAGATCTCCACGGCCTTCGCCGGGGACGGGTTGGTCACGCTGACGGTGCCCTCCGAGGCCTCGCTCACCATCGTCAGCTACGCGCCGATTCGAGGCGTCGGGGACCGGCCGGTGCGGGACGGTGACCGCTATGTGTACGAACGACCCGGCTCCGGACCATATCTCTTCATCGAGGGGTACGGCCCGGTCATCAGAGTGGAGAGATAATGCAACGCCACAAGCCCGACTTCACCTCCGCAGGATTCGGCGTCCTATTTGCCGCCCTCGGCCTCGGCTTCCTCCTCGGAAACCTCGAGTGGGAGTCTGTCAACGTCGCCGCCGTATGGGCGATCGGCCTATTCGCCGTCGGCATCGCCGTCCTCGGCTCAACCATTCACCACCTCACCAACCCCGACGAGGGCGAATAGCGACGCGCACCCTTGCGTTCATTGTGCTTAAAAAGAGGCTATGGCCCTGGATTAAGCACAACGAACATTAGAACCTACGGGTTCTTGTACTCCGCTTTGGGGCCCAGGTAGTACCACCAGTTGAGGAAGAGGCAGATCGCGTAGAAGACAGCGAAGGCCATGAGGGCGTAGTGCGGGGTGGCCGCCTTGATCTGGTCGCCGAATTCGATGGGGATGATGAAGGCCCCGTACGCGGCGACCGCCGAAGTCCAGCCGAGCACCGGCCCGGCCTGCTCCTGGTCGAACACCACGGCGATGGTGCGGAAGGTCGACCCGTTACCGACACCGGTGGCGGCGAACAGCACCAGAAAGAGCAGGAAGAACGGCACGAAGTAGTCCTCGGGAGTCGCCGAGGCGTACGCCTTGTTCATGTAATAGGCGACGCCGAGGGCGCTGCCGATCATCACGACCGACACCCACTGGGTCACCTTGGCACCGCCGACCTTGTCGGCGATCCAGCCCCCAACGGGGCGAATGAAGGCGCCGATGAACGGCCCCATCCAGGCGAAGGTCAAAGCGGAAGGACCGTTCGGGTTCGTCATGTCGTGGGTGAGAATCCCGTCGACCTCGATGTGCTGGAAGCCGAAGATCACCTTGATGGCCAGGGCGAAGCCGGCGGAGTAGCCGATGAAGCTGCCGAACGTCATCGTGTAGATGACACTCATGATCCACGTGTGCTTGTTGCCGAAGATCTTGAACTGCCGCTCCAGATTGGGCTTGATCTCGCCGCGCACCTGCTTGAGCAGCGTCACCGTCCCCCAGATGACGCCGGCGATCACCGGATATCGAGCCCACGTCAGCCCCAGACCGGTGGGATCCGGCAGGATGATGAACAGGCCGATCGCCGCCGGGATCACCGCCAACCCGAGCAGGCCGGCGATCTTGCCGAAGGAGCTGAGCGGCCCCCCGATGTTCGGCGAGACGTGCTCGGTCCGTATGTTGTTCATCTTGAACCAGCCGAGGAACGCCAGCGGGATCAGGAAGACCAGCCACACAAACCCGGCGTTGTGGATCCAGGCTTCGGTGCCTGCTGCGATCTTGCCGATCAGCGTGCCCGATGGCGTCTCGAGGATCATCGAGCCACCGAAGACACCGAAGGTCATAACGGCCGGCACCAAGACCTGCATCGTGGTGACACCGGCGTTGCCGAGGCCGGCGTTGAGACCCAGCGAAAGTCCCTGCATCTTCTTGGGATAGAAGAAGCTGATGTTGGACATCGACGAGGCGAAGTTGCCGCCGCCGAGCCCCGAGAGGAACGCCATCAGCTGGAACACCCACAGCGGCGTGTCCTGGCTCAGTAGGGCGAACCCGGTACCGGCGGCCGGGATCATGAGCAGTGCTGTGGTGAAGAAGATGGTGTTGCGGCCGCCGGCCAGGCGGATGAAGAAGCTGCTCGGGATGCGGAATGTCGCTCCGGTCAGGCCAGCAATCGACGTCAACGTGAAGTACTCGGCGCCGGTGAACGGAAACCCCAGGTTGAGCATCTGCACCGTGATGACGCTCCAGTAGATCCACACGGCGAACCCGCACAGCAAGCTCGGAATCGAAATCCAAAGATTCCTCGTGGCGATCTTCTTGCCCGTGCTCTCCCAAAACGCCTCGTCCTCGACGTCCCACTCATAGATATCGACCGCGGAGGTCCTACTCCTCGGGTCGCCAGTTGCCTTCGCCATCAAACCTCCTCCGGTTCCAGGGTGGTGTCGAGCGTGTCTGCGAAGGCCCCCTTCGGCTCTTCGAGCATGAGGAGGGTCACAAAGAAGCTGATCAGGGCGCCGCCCGCGAGGACAAAGAAGAACGTCCTGGCGTCGACGAGCGAGAAGATGACGAGGTAGATGACGGCGCCAACATTGCCGTAGGCACCCGCCATGCCGGCAATCTGGCCGGTCATGCGCTTGTTGATCATCGGGATGATGGCGAACGTCGCCCCCTCGGCGCCTTGGACGAAGACCGAGGCGCAGACCGTGATCACCACCGCGACGACCAGCCAGCCGATACCGCCGAAGCTGGGGATGACCGTGCGCAGGCCGTCGGCGTCGACAGTGCCGTCCCATTTGCCAATGAAAGCCATGGAGAAGAACCCGGCAACGATGCCGGCCATGTAGATCAGCATCGTGCGCTTGCGGTTCGTCATCCGGTCGGACAGGTAGCCGCCGAGCGGCCGGGCGACGAGGTTGACGAAAGCGAAAGATGCCGCCACGACGCCGGCGACCGTCGCCGTCACCAGCGGGCCGCCCGAAGCACGGCGCAGCGGTTCAAACGTGAGCTCGAAGAATGCCGGAAGCATCGACACGACGGCGAGCTCGGCACCGAAGTTGGCGAAGTAGGTGCTGTTGAGGGCGGCCACGCTCCCCCAGTGGTACTTCTCGTCATCGGGCACACCCCGGCGCAGGTACGGCAGATTGATCTGGAGCGTCTTGTAGACGTGGCCGGCGTAGATGGCTGCCAGCAATGCGTAGATGAACCACAGCACCCCGGTCGAGATGACCGGGTCGCCGTCGATCTTGACGTTGCTCACCCGCCATGCGAGCACCGCCAGCGCCCCCATCAGCGGGAACGACCACACGAGGTACTGGATGAGGTCGCCGTACGACGTGACCATCATCGGCTCGGTCCTCTTGGTCGTGAGGAGGGTCTTGCCCTCCGGCACGTCGCGCACCAGGTAGTAGTACATCACTCCGTAAATACCCATGACGAGCCCGTTGACCGCCATCGCCCAACGCCACGAGTTGGCGCCGAGGCCGATCCAGTTGTCGAGGAGAGTGATCGCAAACCAGGGAAGAGTCATCGCGGCGAACGCCGATCCGAAGTTCCCCCAGCCGGCGTAAAAGCCCTCTGCCCGGCCGATGTACTTCGGTGGGAACCACTGGGCC
>CAMYJM010000326.1 GCA_947258635.1 uncultured Acidimicrobiaceae bacterium | reverse complement strand
CTCCCGCGATACGAGCCTCGAGGCCCGTCTCAAACTCGAGCCCAACGCGCTCAGCTGGCCCGGCAATGGCGCGATCCAGTTCCTCCGGAGTCAGCGGACGGACGGTCTCCATGCGGTCGGTCACCAGCCTGCTCAAGCCACCGTGACGCAATGGCCGGTCGTAGAAGTCGGCACGAAGCGTGATGACGAGCCGGAGCTGACTGTTAGGGGCCTCCACTGCGGCAACGAGGGCATCAATGAACCGTCCACGCATCTCCTCGTTGTCTACGAGAGTGAATAGTTCCTCAAACTGGTCGATCACGAGTACGAGCTCAGCGTCGGACCCTGGCAGGACGCGTTTGACGGCGCGGTGTAGCCCGAGCACGTCTGACGTGAGCTGATCGAGAAGGCTCGTAGGCGGATTGACGGCTATGCGCAATAGCGCGGCCTCCAGCTCCTCCCAGGGGTTGGAGCCGGGGAGCATTTCGACGACGAACCAGTCCCCGGACCCCGGGACGGCATCCCTCCGAAGCGCCGGAACCAGGCCGGCTCGTACCGCGCTGGACTTGCCACTCCCGCTCGGCCCGACGACCGCCAGGAATCGGTGGTGGGTTGCGGGCTGGGACATCCGCGCCACCAATGCCCGCGTGAGCGCCTCGCGACCGAAGAAGTCGTCGGCGTCAGCCTCGCCGAAGGAGCGCAGGCCCTTGTATGGGTTGGCGAGGGCTTTCGGACCACTGAGAGCTGTTTCCGATCCGCGAGATGCTGCTGCACCCAAGAAGGCCTCAACGAACGCGACGCTGTCTTGGTAGCCACCGCCGGCCGGGGGGTTGATTGCGGTCCGGAGCACGTCGCGTAATCCACCATCGATTTGGCTCGACTCTGCCACGCCGGCGAAACCGGACTCGCCGGTGAGGGCTTCGAGAGCCACGTTCGCTAGACCGCAGGCATCTAGGCGTGGATCGTCCGTTTGGCCCCACACCTCTCTTGAATCGCCCGGTCTTTCACCCGCACCGATCGAGAAGTTGCCGAGGTACGCGTTGCCCTCCTCGTCCAGCAGAATCCAGCCCGTCTCGAGCCTCCCATGCACAACACCGTGGCGCAACGCCACTTCCAGTGCTGATCCGATCTGCCCGACGAGAGTGGTCACTGCGTCTAGACGCCAAGTCCCCCGCTGCAAGGCGCCGTCGAGGGAGCCGCCGCGCATCAAACGCGAGACTACGAAAGCACCCCCGGGTTCTCGCCAGTAGTCGTAGAGCGGCACGATGTGTGGGTGCTCGAGTTGTGCGATCAGCGCGGCATCGGCCTCGAAACGACGCGCAAACTCAGCACTCGCCGCAAGGTCCCGGTCGGCGACCTCGAGCGCGACCTCCCGTCCCATGGTTGGTTGATAGGCCCGGTAGACGACGCCGAGCCTTCCCCGGCCAAGCCGCTCGCGCACCTCGTAGCCACGAACGCTCCGACCGAGCGCCGGCTCAACGGATCCGGCCGCGCTTTCGGCGGCGTCGAGAGCTGGGTCATGGCTGAGAATCCGGTCTTCGAGGTCGCGTAGTGCTGGAGAGGGTTCGATACCCAGCTCTTCGCCGAGCATGCTGCGCGCCTTCTGGTATGCCCGCAACGCTTCGGCCTGACGCCCCGATCGATATAGCGCCAACATCAGCTGCCCCCACAGTCGCTCCCGCAGCGGCTGCAGAGCCACTAGCCCCTCGAGTTCGACTGTGGCCGCTTGGTGGTCACCCAAAGCAAGATCGGCCTCTATCCGATCCTCGATGGCGGAAAGCCTGAGCTCGTCAAGCTTGATCACCTCCTGGCGGAGGGACGGGGCCTCGTCGGCCACATCGATCAGCGGTGCGCCGTACCACAGCGCAAGAGCCTCAGTCAGACGATCGCGGGCACCGGCGGGGTTTGCGTCCAGTATCGCGGCCGCCTGGTTGACAAGGCGTTCGAACACGAGCGCATCGACGTGAGATGAGTCAACCTCGAGCACGTAACCCGGCGAACGGCCCTGCAGCATCTCGTTTTCGACGTTCACGGCCTTGCGCAGGTTGGCGATGAAGCTCTGGAGCGACTTACGGGCGGAGTCGGGTGGCTCGTCTCCGTATAGCTCGTCTATGAGCCGGTCGGTCGTCACGACCTTGTTCGCCGCAACGAGAAGCAGCGCCAAGACGGTGCGTTGCTTGGGCCCTCCCAGGTTGACCACGCCGTCTTCCTCGTGCGCACTCAACGGTCCCAGCATCCGGAACTCCATATCCAACCCTATCCCATCGGACCACTTGCATCACGATCGGGGTGGGTGTGACGGGATACAGCCCTGCCACAGCCGCCTCCCAGCCGGCACATCGCATGGTCTGGGGAGAGACCTCGAGCAACCGGAGGATTGGGATGACTGTCAATGACCACCCCGACAACTGCCTACCAACCCGAAGGGAGCAGCAATGGCAAGCCATCTCATGACCAAGGTGAAGCGCACGCACACGGAGATCGCTGTCGATGCCGCCGATGCGGAGCGACGTCCCCTAGTCCAGCTCGATGGCGTCGAGAAGGTGTACCGCACCGG
Source organism: uncultured Acidimicrobiaceae bacterium (assembly GCA_947258635.1). Lineage (GTDB taxonomy): Bacteria > Actinomycetota > Acidimicrobiia > Spongiisociales > UBA5794 > JAHEJX01. The sequence goes on along the minus strand of CAMYJM010000326.1, from coordinate 1,360 downwards.
CCGACTCGAGTTCCCCGCATTGCGAGGTATCGACATAGCGGTCGACCGCGGCGAGCTGGTCGCCATCGTCGGACCGTCCGGCAGCGGCAAGTCGACGATCCTCAACATCCTCACCGGCATCGATCGGCCCACCGCAGGGACGGTGAGCGTCGCCGGCGACCGGATCGACACAATGTCCGAGGAACAGCTGGCGGCGTGGCGCGGCGAGAACATCGGCATCATCTTTCAATTCTTCCAGCTGCTGCCGATGCTGACTGCACTCGAGAATGCGATGCTCCCGCTCGAATTCGCCCGTGACGGGTCGGCCGCGGATCGGACGAAACGGGCAACGGCCAACCTCGAGCTGGTTGGACTCGGCGACAGACTCGATCACTTTCCGATGGAGTTGTCTGGCGGTGAGCAACAACGGGTGGCGATTGCCAGGGCGCTGGCCTGCACGCCCGACCTGCTCGTTGCCGACGAGCCAACCGGAAACCTGGATACTGAGACGGCGACGCAGATGATCGAGCTGCTGACCGCCCTCAACCGCGACGGGATGACCGTCATCTATGTCACTCACGACCGATCGATCGCCAACCGCGCCCATCGCGTGTTATCGATCTGCGACGGGCTCGTGGCTGACGACGGAGGTGCCTCATGATCTCAACGTTGACCCGCAAGTCATATCGTGAACTGACCCGCCATCGCATCCGGTCAATTCTCACCATCATCACGATCGCGGCAACGGTGGCCGGGCTATGGCTGTTTGCCATTCCGCTCGGCCTTGACGCCGCGATGGCGCAGCGCATGGAAGCCGACCGTCATCACGATATCCGGCTCAGCCCCGACAACCTCATCTATGTGCCGGATCCGGCCGAGGCGCCGCCCGGCGACGAGGTGATCAGCGCGGTGGAACTGGAGGGGCTGCGGGCACTCCCCAACATCGCCGCCGTGGAAGCCCGGCCGGTCATGTGGACGCAGATGCGCCGGGGATCGCAGACCGAAGACATCTGGCTCGTCGGAGTCGAGAACTTCGCCGACCAGCAAGTCAACGTTGTTTCAGCAGAAGAAGGCGTACTTCCTGCGACGTCGCCGGATGACCTCAGCGCCCTCCTCGACGCTCCCGCAACCCAAGGTGAGCAGGTCTTGATCAAGGCCGGGGACGGCGAGTTCTATCCGTTCGTCGTTTCCGGATCCGGCGGGACCATTCGTTGGAGCGGCAGAGCGGGCGACATCGGCGAGATCGTGTACGTGCCGGCGACGACGGTGCGCCTCTTCACCGGATCCGTGGGGTTCAACTCGCTCGAGCTGCGCCTCGTGGATACCACGGCGGCCGCGACCAAGGCAACCCTCGAAGACGTACGCGCCTACCTCGACAGGG
>CAMYJM010000325.1 GCA_947258635.1 uncultured Acidimicrobiaceae bacterium | reverse complement strand
ATCTCGGCACTGTTCGGAGATATGGCCGCGCCCGACTAAGTTAGGGCGGCTCAGATCACCGGCCGGTGCCCCGGGCGCGGCTCAGGTTGACGTGCAGGAAGTGCTCGATGTCGTCCCAGCTCGGGCCGGTGCCCTCGACGACCGTCTCATTCCCGCCCCGGTTGGTGGACCAGGTTGTCGCTGCCGCGGCGTCGATGATGTCGCCAACCGAGTGACCGGCGCTCGGCACGAGCGTGTACCTCGCCTCGTTGCCCTCGGCCGTGGTGGCGTCGTATACCAGCTCGCTCTGGTTGAACGGCAGGAGCGGGTCGGCGAGGCCGTGCAAGACCCACATCGGGATCTCCGCGCCCTCGATGTAGCTGCTCGGGTCGGCCGCCTCGGTCTCCTCGGGGCAGTCCTGGATGCTGAGCAATACCACCGGGAAGATCTCACCGGGGCACTCGATCAGGAATCCCTCGGGCGAGGTGGGCGCATCGTGTGGGTAGGCGAAGCCCTGGGGGAGGTTGTTCTCCGCGGCGAACACGTCCATAGAGAGGAAGTCTGTGGGCGGGAAGAACGGCACGGCAACCTGGACAGCGCTCGAGGTGCCGGCAACGCCCTCCTCGCCGGGCAGCTCCATGATGTCGCTGGTCGTGGCGGCGAAAGCCGTGGCCCAGCCACCGGACGAGTTGCCCATGAAGGCGAACCGGTTCGGGTCGATGCCGTACTCGGCAGCGTTTTCCCGCAGCCACCGGACGGCGGCGCGGACGTCATGACCCTGGGCGGGGAAGCGGGCGTCGAAGCTGGAGCGGATGCTGATGGTCGCCACGGCGTAGCCCCGGGCCGTGAATTCCTCGGCGATCGCGACGGCACTTGGGGAGTCCTTGGCCGAGTTGCTGAACCAGGCCGAGCCGGAGTGCCAGATGAGGAGCGGCAGGTCGGCCTCTCCCGGTACGTCCGGGAGGTACAGATCGAGCAGGTTGCCCGGCACCGCCGGACCGTAGGCGAGGTTCTCGACTTCGGTGACCTCGTAGTCGGGCGTCGCCGCTTCGGCCGTCGTGACAAGCGTGAGTATGAGGGCGGCCGCCAGGCCGAGTGAGGCCAGCGCTGGACTGAATAGTGATCGTTCGTGGGGTCGGAACTTCGACATGGCTATCTCCTGATCTTGTGAGGAACGCTGCCGGATACTCGGCGCGATGACCCAACCGGGCCTCCGCAAGTTGCGGGGTCTCCCCTGGATGTGAGGCGTTCTATAACAGGTACCCGACCGATTTGTCAACAGTCGGCCATATTGATGTGGCGCCGTCGGACGAGGAACGCCGAACAGGGTCGCGAGCCGGCGAGCCCACGTCGCCGGATGACACGGGCACAGCCGCCGGCGACCGTTAACGACTTTGTCACAACCGTACCTGCAAACGACGTCGCGTCGGAAACCCACTGCTTGACGCGGGAATAACCGCGGCGCGACGATGTGCGCAAGGCCGCAGCTGACGCCTTGGGCCGATGTGCCCGAAGAGAAAGAGGGTCGGAGCGTGGAATCGCCTCCACCTCCCTGCCACGTATCCTCGCGCCACCGTCGCGCAAACATGCCCGCCTCGCTGGCCCGCGGCCTCCCGAGACCCAATCGGGTGGACAAGGAGAGAGAACTCTGCTGATGCCTTCGGGCGCGACCCCTCGTCCCTACGAGAGGAGTGAAGCTGCTTGGGATTTGCCCGGCGGCGCCTATCCATCCGCCTGGGAAAGGAGATCGACTCCGCTCGGGATCTGATCCAAGGAGGTCAGTTATGGGGAGTAGAACAAGACGACCTACTAGGGGAAAGAGGTTCACAGTTCTCGTTTGTGCCGGCCTGCTGTCGGTTGTATTCCTTCCCGGAATCGGCCCGGCAGCGGCAACGCCACCTGGAGGAAACCCGGCCACCTACACCCTCGACACACACTTCAGCGAAGGAACGCTCGTCAACGTCAACTACACCGACGTGGCCGACCAGCTGCAGTTGAATTCGCAGGCGACGCCGTTCAACTTCATCTGGATTGCGGTGTCGTCGGCGGGCACGGTGGTCAAGATCGATACTCAGACTGGCGCCGTCCTGGGCGAGTACATGACGACGCCATCAACCTATGGCTGGGGTAATCCATCGCGCACCACTGTCGACAACGACGGCAGTGTGTGGGTCGCCAATCGGCAAGACGTGGCAAACGGGTTCGGGTCGATTGTGCATATCGGCCTGGAGCAGAACGGGCAGTGTGAGGATCGCGACAACAGCGGCACAATCGATACGTCGACCGGCCTCGGCAATGTCCTGGCCTGGGCCGACGCGTCCGGCACCCGCAGCGTCGCGACCGCAGCCGATGAGTGCATCGTGCACTACACCCAGGTCAACTCGACGGGCACACGCCACGTCTCGGTTGACGCCAACAATGACGTCTGGGTCAGTGGCATCGGGCTGCGGAACTTCGACCTGGTCAAAGGTGGCAAGTACGACGTACCTTTGTCCGGAACGATCACTCGGTCCGAGACCTCCGTCGGGTTCGGCGGATACGGCGGATTGATCGACGGCAACAGTGTTATCTGGTCGGCCCGTCCGCTCCTCCGGTGGGACGTTGCCAACCCGCTGACCGGGGGCAATGGCGACCCTGCCGGTGCCTCCATCGGCCCGCCGGCTGCGATGACCAACTGGTCCGGCCAGAACAGCCCCGATAGCTATGGGATGTGCCTCGACAGCTTCGGCAACGTTTGGAACACCGAACTCAGCGGCTTCGCTGTCAACAAGTATGCGCCGGACGGCACCCACCTGGGCAGCTTCGGTCATGGGAACCAGCATGCACAAGGTTGCGTGGTCGACGGCAACGACGACGTGTGGGTTGCGCACTCGCTTGTTGGGGGGCCACTAGGACAGAACACTGTTGGCCACATTCTCAACAACGGGACGTTCGTCGGAAACGTAACGGTTGGTAACGGCCCCACCGGCGTGGCGGTGGATGCTGCCGGCAAGGTCTGGGCGACCAACTATTACGACGGAACCGCGTCGCGGATTGACCCGACAGACCTGACGGCCGGGCCTGGGGGAACCGTGGACTTAACCACCGTCAATCTCGGCGGGAACCTATACAACTACAGCGACATGACCGGCAGCACGCTGATAGCGCCGCCGACTACGGGGACGTGGACGGTGGTCCATGACAGCGGGCTGTTTGATGCGCCGTGGAGCAACGTGAGCTGGAACTCGAGTGAGCCCGCCGGAAGCTCGATCACCGTGACGGTGGGCTCGAGCAACAACCCCGGAGGGCCTTTCGTCGGTGAAACGGTAACCAACGGGGTCGACCTGACCTCGACACCGGCCGGTCAGTACTTGCAGGTTGCGGTCACGTTCGAAAGAGCGGATGGGTTCGATCCGAGCCCTGAGCTCTTCGACATCACGCTGCTGTACAACCGTGCTCCCGTCTGCGATGCCGCGACGGCGAGCGTCGACACCTTGTGGCCACCGAACCACAAGTTCAACGACATCACTGTGATTGGAGTGACCGACGCTGATGGCGATCCGATCACCATCAATATCGATTCGATCTGGCAAGACGAGTTGACGGACACTTTCGGCGACGGATCGTTCACGCCCGATGCAATGGGTGTGGGGACCGACACTGCATCGGTCCGTGCGGAACGGAGCGGCAACCCCAATGAGCCCGGCAACGGGCGGGTGTACCACATCGCCTTCACGGCAACCGACGGTATCGGTGGTTCGTGCGACGGTGTGGTGACAGTCGGAGTGCCACATGACAGGATGGACACCCCGATCGATGACGGTGCGTTGTACGACTCAACGATCTAATCGGTCCTACCACAGCGAAGTGCCCGGCCCCGCGACCGGGCACTTCTGCGTTTGCTCTCAGCATGCCGTCGGCTACTGGGCCGCCACCTCGTCAGG
>CAMYJM010000324.1 GCA_947258635.1 uncultured Acidimicrobiaceae bacterium | reverse complement strand
GGCGACCCGATTCTCTCGACGGTGCCGGGCGGTGGCTATGGCGAGAAGAGCGGAACCTCCATGGCCGCTCCCCATGTCGCGGGCGTTGTGGCCGCCATGCTGTCGGCCGACCCGACACTCACCGGAGCGGCGGCGCAGGCTCTCCTCCAGATCAGCGGCGAGTGCCCCTCCGGAGCCGCCAACACCGGCGGCCCGACGTGTGAGGGCGTAGTGTGGACGGGGGACCCCGACGGCATCGGGGAACCGCTGGTGAACGCCAAACGGGCCGTTGAGGTGACGCTCTCGCTCGGCGCCGGCGGCAACATTGCCCCGATCGCGTCGTTCACGTCGGACTGCGACGATCTCACCTGCGACTTCACCGATACGACCTGGGAGCCCGACGGCTCAATAGCCACGTGGGCCTGGGACTTCGGCGACGGCAACGTCAGCAGCCAGCAGAATCCGACGCATACCTACGCCGCCGCAGGAACGTACGACGTCACGTTGGCGGTGACCGACGACGCCGGTGATTCCGGGAATGCGGCGGGGCAAGTGAGCGTGCCGCCGCCGCCGGGCGCCGGCGAGTGGGTCGGCGTCTATGGGGGTGATGGCTACTACTTGGCGGATTGGAATGGTGGTAGCGACTTGTTGGTGTCGGATTGGATGGGTGTCACGCTCGATGCCGGGTCCCGCTCCACGTGGGAGTCGACGAGCACCGACGATCGGGCGCTGGAGGCGCCGGACCAGTCGTTCCTGCGGGCCGCCACGGTGTATTCACCGAGCGAAGTGCGCCTCTCGGTCGATTTCCCTTCGGGTTATACGGGTGATCTCCACGTCTACTCGGTGGATTGGGAAGGCGTCAACCGGCGCCAAACCGTCACCGTCGACGACGGTAACGGCCCGCAAGCGGTTGCTCTCGATACCGATTTCGATGCGGGAGCCTGGATGCACTTCACCGTCGATGTCGCCCCCGGCGGCACCGCCACGGTGAGCGCAGTCAACAACGGTCCCTTCAGTGCGGTCATCTCCGGGATCTTTTTGGGTAACGACATTTACACCGGGCCGCCGCCACCGCCACCGCCGCCGCCGCCGGGCGCCGGCGAGTGGGTCGGCCTCTACGGGGCCGACGGCTATGCGCTGGGGGCGTGGAACCGTCGAACGGATCTCGTGTCGCCGGGCTTCCCCGAAATCGATATCACCAGGGGGCGGCGAGCGCGGTGGGAGTCGACGAGCACCGACGATCGGGCGCTGGAGGCTCCGGACCAGTCGTTCCTGCGGGCCGCCACTTGGTACCAGAAGCATCAGCTGAACATGACGTTGACGTTTGCCGATGCCTATTCCGGCCCGCTGCACGCGTACGCAGTCGATTGGGAAGGCGTCGGCCGGCGCCAAACCGTCACCGTCGACGACGGGAACGGCCCGCAGACGGTCGCTCTCGACACCGACTTCGATGCGGGAGCCTGGATGCACTTCACGATCGACGTGCCCGCCGGTGGCACCGTCACCGTCACTGCCGCGAAGACCGCCGGCGTGAACGCGGTGATCAGCGGGTTGTTCCTGGGCGACTGAGTGCGCTCCGGCGGTATCCGCTCGGCGGCGACGGCTCCTCGGCAGACCGGCCCATATCACGACCGGGAGGCCGGTCCGTTGCCAACTCATCGCGCCCGGGCCGAACGAAGGCGCCTCGTGACGGCCTAGCCTCCCGGCCATGGACACGGTCTGGGTGCTCGGTGATCAGCTCAACCGGCGCATCTCGAGCTTGCACGACAGTTCGCCGGCCGAAACCAGAATTCTCTTCGTCGAGAGCGCCGCCAAGATGGCCACCAAGCCGTTTCACCGGCAGCGACTCCACCTCGTGATCACGGCCATGCGCCGCTTCGCATCAGAGCTGGCTGCTGCCGGGTTCGAGGTCGATTACCGGAAAGCGGCCAACTTCACAGCCGGCCTGGCGGAGCATCGCGCCGAGTTCCGACCGGACCGAGTCAGCGTGATGGAGCCGATGTCGTATCAGATGCTGAATCGCTTCGCCGAACTCGAAGTCGAGCTCGTTCGCTCCAACCAGTTCCTCTGCCACTACAAGGACTTCGCGATTTGGGCCGCAGACCGCAAGCGGCTGGTAATGGAGGACTTCTACCGCATGCAGCGCCAACGGCTCGGGTATCTCATGGATGGGTCCGAGCCGGCGGGGGGAACCTGGAACTTCGACGCCCTGAACCGGGAGCGTCCCCCTCGGGACGGGCGGTCATGGCCGGCACCGATCCGTAGCAGGCTCGACGATGTCGACAGGGAGGTCATCGCGGCCCTCCCCGCCTCGGCCGTCGGAGCTGATCCCGACGGGACTTGGGCGACGTCGCGGCGAGCTGCGCTGTTCCGGCTGCGGCACTTCATCGACGAGGTACTTCCGATCTTCGGCCCGCATGAAGACGCGATGCTGGCGGGCGAGTGGCGGATGGCCCACAGCCTGTTGAGCCCGTATCTCAACCTCGGGCTGCTCCATCCCCGGGAGGTGTGCGACGCCGCCGAAGCTGCGTATCGCGACGGGAGAGTGCCGATCGCAGCGGCCGAAGGATTCATCCGCCAGGTCATCGGCTGGCGAGAGTACGTGTGGGGGACGTATTGGCTGTGGATGCCTGATTACGCCCACGGCAACGCCCTCGGGGCGCGCCGGCCGCTGCCTCCATTGTTCCGCTCGACGGACACCGCCATGCGATGCGTGCGGACGGCGCTGCAGGCGGTTGCGGAGCACGGATACGCCCATCACATCCAACGACTCATGGTTCTGGCCAACTTCGCCATGCTCAGCGGAGTGGTGCCCCAGGAAATGGTCGAATGGATGGCGGCGTCGTTCGTTGATGGAGCCGAGTGGGTAATGCTGCCCAATGTGCTCGGCATGGGCCTGTACGCCGACGGGGGCATGATGGCCACCAAGCCCTACGCTGCCGGCGGCAACTACATCAACCGCATGAGCGATTACTGCGGCGAGTGCCGCTTCGACCCGAAGAGTCGGGTCGGGCCCGAAGCTTGCCCGTTCACAACGCTCTATTGGGCCTTCCTCGACGGGAACCGGGCCCACCTCACCGGCAACCACCGCATGGCACGACAACTGAGAGCAATGCAACGCCTCGGCGACCTCGACGACGTCCGCCGCCGCGCCGCCGAGCTGTTCGCAGACATCGACGCCGGAACGCTCTAGACACATCGACGATCTGCCACAGCCGCGGTGGACCGTGAATGGAGTGAAATCCGTCGCGATATCGGCTGCGACCTTCTCCTCAGGCGGCGCCGTACCGCTTCGCAGCCTCCACCCATGTAGTGACCGTTCGACGGTCGAGCGTGATTCCCTCGGCGACGGCACCGCGGCGACGCGCCGCCTGCAGGGTGCGCGCCAACGCCGCGGAATCCTGCGCGGCGAGCTGCGATGGCCGGCGCACCCCGGCGCCCAGCACCAGCGCCAGTGCCGCCGCCCCGTCGACTTCCTCGATAGCCTCCAGCGAGGCGGCATCGTTGAGATCGCCGGCAGCCGTCACGAAATCCGTTGCCCTCTCCACTGCGATGCCCAGCGTTTCCGCCACCACCTCGGGGGCGGCGAACGCCAAGTCGCCGACGGTCGTGATCCGGGCCTTGCGCAGCGCGGTGCCCGCCTGCGGCCCGATGCCGCGCACAGCCGTTACCGGCTCGGTGGCTGCCACCACCTTGATGGTTGCCGTCGGATCCGCCGACAGCGTGCCGGCGGCAGGCACTTGGGACGCCACGGTATCGAAGGTCCCGGGGACGATCCCGCCCCGGCGCGAGGCTGCCGTGACGATCGCCGAGAACCCGCCTGCGGCGAGGCCCTGCACGGCGGCCACACGATCGCGCCCGACGACGTCTGGAACTGGTTGGGCACGCCTGATCAGCGGACCCGCCGTCACGAGCGCGACCCGAGATCCGACGGCCACCCGCGTCCCGGCGGTGGGCGATCGNNNTTCTCGATTGCTTGCTGGGTCAGCGGTCCGAGCTCGAGATCGACCGCGGCGAGACGAGCACCGGCTTCGTCGAGGGTCAGCTCCACCAACTTGGGCACGGCGACCGATGGCTTCTCGGCGACGGTGACATCGACCACAGTTCCGCGATCGACCGTCGATCCCGCCTTGGGTTTGTGCGCCAGAATCGTTCCCGACTCTGCATCAGACTCTTTCGTTGCGACATCGCCCAATGCCAGCCCGCGCGCCGCCAGCTCGCGAGCAGCCCGGGCCACATCGCTTCCACCGAGATCGGGGACCGTCACTTGGTCCGAGGCGACCACGATGTCGATTGGGGTATCGGGAGACACGTAACTCCCGCCGCGAGGATCCTGCGCGACGACTGTTCCCACGGGCTTCACGGACTCCTGATCCGACGTATCACCAACGGCAAGACCGGCGGCCGCCAGCCGATTCGTGGCTCCAGGCACGGTCATCCCGAGCAACGTCGGCACGATGACGAGATTGGACACATCGATTTCGCCGGTGTCTCCACCGCTCAGCTCGATTCGCATTGAACCAAGCAGCCCGGGGTCGACTCGCTGCGTCAGGCCCGGCAGTCGCAGCACGAGCTCGTCGTTCTCGCTGTCGAAGGCCCCCTTCAGCTCGAACTCTGCGCTCCGGGCAACGTACCGACTGGCGCCGCCATCGACATCTTCGATCGCGCTCAGTGCCTGCCGAATCTGGCTGCCGAGCTGATTGAAAGTGACTCCGGGGCGGGCCGAGTCGATATCTTCGACCTGTCCCCGCAACCTCTCGACCTCGACGACCAGTGCATCGAACCGAGCAGACGTCGTCTTGGCTTCGGCCCGGAGCGTTACGTTCTTCGCCGCGAGCTCGGCATTCTGCTTCTCCAGCTCCTCGATCTTCTCGAGGAGCTCATTGTCGCCTTCCCGACCGGTGCGGCCTTCAGTGACCATTGTTTTCCCTCCGGTCTCAGTTCTCCCCCGGTTCCAGCGCAGCGCGCTCGGCCGGAGGAACCGTCACGATCCTCGCAGTCACCCGGCTCATGCCTTCCGCGTCGAGGTTGGTCAGGTTCTTGACTTTGGAGTTGAATGGGATGCTACGCAGCCGCGGCGTGAACACGCTGCGGCCATCCGTCCTCGTTTCCTGTTTCATCTCCATTGAGACGGCCATCTTCAGCTCGAGTTCGACTTCCGGAATGTGATACCAAGTGGCATCGACCTGGAAGCGGGCGAGGCCGCTCGCTTCGTCGCCGGAGTCGGCGATTGCCTGGGCCGTCAGGATATCGAGCTGTTCCTGGACACGCATCGACGTCTCGTCGAGGACTGCCTGTGCCTCGGCGACGGCGCGCGCCGTCTCCGAGAGCAGCACGTCGAACGGAACGACCAGCAGCTCGTGGATCTGTGCTGCCACTAGGTGCCCGCTAGGACACGCACCCGCGGAACCGAACGCTCCGGTGGAGGAACGGGAAGCAGCGTGGTCTTCAGCAGGCTGGTGCCGTGGGCCTCAACGCCAAACTTCCGCTTGTAGCGAGAGTTGATTGACGTCGAAAACGCGGTGGTGGTCGTGTTCTCGACGCTGGTTGATGCCTTGCCAAACAGGAAGCCGGCCAGACCGCCCGTCTTGAAACCGCCCTTGACCGTGAACTTGTTGCGCACGCTGAAGTTGGTGTTCGTGGCGAAGTCGAACTCCGAGGATGATCGCATCGTGATCTCCATCTTGACCTCGATGATGGACTCGGAGAACTGGTAGAACGTCGGGTTGAGGCCGAACGCCAATAGCGACAGCTCGCTGTCGTTGAGAATCACGTTGGTGGCGGTGATGTCCCCGTCCTCGTTGACCGTCTCCTCGATCGCCACGACGACCGTATTGGGCTGGAGCGTCGTCTGCGCCAGGCTCGACGCGACGGCAATCGAGTTCATGTCGAGTTCCAGCTGCGCTTCAGCGATGGCGAGCGCCATCTCCTTGATCATCTCCCCAAACGGCACGTTGAGAAGCTCTTGACCGACATTGACTGGCAGAGCCATTCCTTGGGCCCCCTTTCCTTATGGCCGGGCTAGCCGCCTTGTGCGGCGCGGAAGGGCCCGATCAGTTCTCTGGTAGACGCCCCCGGCGAGCATGACGTCTCGATGCGCGGAGATGACTGATTTGGAATCGCTACTGATTCCGGCGAGCCAACCATTCCCGAAGTCGAGTTCGATCGTCGCGCCAAGTCGACCCAATAGGGAAGACACGCGCTCATGACGCGTCGATCGATCACCGTCGGCGAGCAGGATCAGAACCAGCTCCCGATCGGATTGGACTGCTGCATTAGCACCTTGCACCAGCGTCCCCTTCCGTCGCAAGTATTACACACGGACTACCGGGGGACAACGGAAGCTCAGCAAGCACCTAGCCTCGCTCGAGCATCTCGACTACCAGCTCGAGCTCCTCGACGAGCGCGCCGGTGCCTTTGCCGTCCAAGGTGAAGCCCTTCCACCGGCACGGCCAGGCTTCGAAGAAGTTGTAGCGCATGATCTCGCTTCCGTCGTCGCCGGCGAGAACGACGGATCCCGATTTCCGTTCGATGCGGCCGTCGATGACGGTCTTCATCCAGTTCCACAGCTCGTCGGTTGCGGTGTAGCCGCGTTTGAGGACGATGTTCGAGTACGAGATGTGGCCCGGGCGCTTCCGCAGGATGAGGTCATCGCCGTCTTGGAACTCCACGACCTCGGCGTGAGCCTCCAGCCCACTGACCTCCTGGAAAGCACCTTGGGTGACGCCTTCGATCTCCACTCTGAAGTTGTGATTGCCTATGTGATCAAAGTCTCGTCTATTGGGCACCTGCTATCTCCCTCTCGTTTGGGTCTGATCGGTTAAAGCCACTCCGCGCCGGGCGTTCTCGCCACGTCCGATGACGTAGGGGAGGCCCCTGTAGATACGCAGATCGTGGGTAATCGTCGTGGTGAGGGCCTTCCCGCCCTGCTTCCACGTCAGCACGACGCGGATGATGTTGGGTTGCTTGCGGGCAAAGTAGCCGGCCGCCGAGTCGGTGAAGACGCGGATCACCTTGTCCGGTGCCAGGAAGGGCATCTTGCGGAATAGGCGCAGTTTCGTCAGATCGGTGACGCCGTCGGGCGCGATGACCGGTCGATCGAACTTGGCGGCTACATCCGTCACCGGGATCGACGCACGGTTGGACAGTTCGAAGAACAAGAGGCCTTCCTCGAACACGACATCGAGGATGACCTCCGGCTCCCTGGTTCGTTCTTCAGCCATCCGACCGTCCCACTCACGGAAAACGCAGCCGAGCTCCGATATCCGGTTAGGCCGGTGGGCTCTGCAGAGCGTGG
>CAMYJM010000323.1 GCA_947258635.1 uncultured Acidimicrobiaceae bacterium | reverse complement strand
TCGGGCCTAGCCGGCGACCACCGGCACGTTCTTCATGGCGGCGGCGACCTTCTCGTCGGGATAGTCGTAGTCCACCAGCCGGCCGGACAGGTAGGCCTCGTATGCCGTCAGGTCGAAGTGACCGTGTCCGCAGAGCGCCGTGAGGATGACTTTCTCCTCTCCCGTCTCCTTGCACCGTTTCGCCTCCCGAACCGCCGCGGCGAGCGCATGTGTCGGCTCAGGAGCCGGCAGGATGCCTTCGGTACGGGCGAACTGCACGCCCGCGGCGAAGCACTCGGTCTGATTGATCGCCTCGGCTTCGACGAGCCCGAGCTCGTAGATGTGCGACACCAGCGGCGACATACCGTGATAGCGCAGTCCGCCGGCGTGAATGGGATCGGGAACAAAATCGTGCCCCAGCGTGTGCATCTTGACCAGTGGGGTCATCCCGATGGTGTCACCGAAGTCGTAACGGAACTCACCTTTGGTGAGCGAGGGGCACGAGGCCGGTTCGACGCACCGAACGGTCGGATTCATCTTCCCGGCCATCTTCTCCCGGAGGAACGGGAAGGACAGGCCGGCGAAATTCGACCCACCGCCAGTGCATCCCACGAGCAGGTCGGGAGTCTCCCCCACCTTGGCGAGTTGCAGCAAGGCTTCCTCACCGATCACCGTCTGATGCAACAGCACATGGCTCAAGACGCTCCCCAGGGCGTACTTCGTGCTCTCATCGCCCACTGCTGCTTCGACGGCTTCGGAAATGGCGATCCCCAGACTGCCCGGGCTGTTCGGGTCCATCGCCAGGATCTTGCGCCCGGCCTCGGTGAGATTCGATGGGCTGGAGTGGACGGTCGCCCCCCAGGTCTCCATCATCGTCTTGCGATAGGGCTTCTGATCGAAGGAGATGGCCACCTGCCAGACCTCGCACTCCAGTCCGAACTGGGCGCACGCGAACGCCAAAGCCGACCCCCACTGGCCGGCCCCGGTTTCGGTTGTGAGCTTGGTCACACCTTCTTGGGCGTTGTAGTAGGCCTGCGCTACGGCGGTGTTCGGCTTGTGCGAACCGGCCGGGCTTCCCCCCTCGTACTTGTAGAAGATCTTGGCCGGAGTATCGAGCGCCTTCTCGAGGGCACGGGCGCGGTACAGAGGACTAGGCCGCCACCTCTTGTAGACATCCATCACCGGCCCCGGAATGTCGATGTAGCTGTCCTGGCTCACCTCCTGGAGGATGAGGCCCATGGGGAACAGCGGGGCGAGGTCGTCGGGCCCGATCGGCTGATGAGTCCCCGGGTGCAGCGGCGGGGGCGGCGGCTCCGAAAGATCGGGGATGATGTTGTACCACTGAGTAGGTATCTCACTCTCGTCGAGAGTGACCTTGATGTAATCCGACATCCCATCCTCCTCAAAGCCGAGCAATTCCGGTGATCGTACAGGATCGCCGTGGCGCCTGCCGGACCGCCAAACGCTGTCGAGCTTTGGTCCCGGCGCGCAGGCATCAGATCTCGACGACGGCACGAAGAGGGTGCCCGTATACAATCGACCCCGAGCTAGAGAGGCGAGATTGGAACACTTCGAAGTGCGCGTCAACGGTGAGCCGCAGGAGCTCCTCGTGCTGCCCCACCGAACCCTTCTCGAGGTGCTCCGGGAGGATCTCGGGCTCACCGGCACGAAACACGGGTGCGAGCTCGGCGAGTGCGGCGCCTGCACCGTGCTGATCGACGGGAAGCCCCAACTGTCGTGTCTCACCCTCCCCGCTCAGGTGATCGGGCGCGAAGTGACCACCATCGAAGGCGTTGCCGACGGCGGCGCCCTCCACGCCCTTCAGGAGTCGTTCGGGGCTCTCAACGCCGCCCAGTGCGGCTACTGCACGCCGGGCATGATCGTCACCGCGGCGGCGCTGCTCGATCGTGAGCCCGACCCGAGCCTCGACCAGATTCGCCACGCTCTCGGCGGCAACATGTGCCGCTGCACCGGCTACCTCAAGATCCTCGAGGCGGTCCAGCTGGCGGCGGCCCAGCGGGTGACGGCGCCATGACTGGGCTCGCCGCGGGACGAGGGCACGGAGCGGTGGGCCGCCCCGCGGGCCGGGTCGACTCTCATGGCCAGGTCACAGGGCGCGCCATCTATGCCGACGATCTCATGCTCCCCCGCACCGTCATCGCCAAGCTGCTGCGCAGCCCCCACGCCCACGCCCGCATCATCGACATCGACACGGCCGCAGCGGCCGCCCTCCCCGGCGTCCAGGCCGTTCTCGTCGGAACCGACCTTCCCGTCAAGTACGGGATCCTGCCGGTGAGCCAGGATGAGAACGCCCTAGCCATCGACAAGGTGCGCTACGTCGGCGAACCCGTCGCCGCGGTGGCGGCCGTCGACCCGGAGACTGCCGACGCCGCGCTGGCTTTGATCGAAGTCGAGTACGAGCCGCTGCCCGACGTCACCACCATTGAGGCGGCCCTCGATCCGACCCAGCCGCTGATCCACGGTGATGATGAGGGGGCGAGCCTCGGCGCCAACGTGGACAGGGAGGCATCGCTCGAGTTCGGCGACGTCGACGAGGGCTTCGCGCTCGCCGACCACATCCAGGAGGACACCTTCTTCTTCCAGGGCAACACCCACGCCGCCCTCGAGCCCCATGCGACCGTCGCCAGCCTGGGCGACGACGGCCGGCTCACCGTATGGTCCTCCACCCAGGTCCCCCACTACCTGCATCGGATCCTCGCCAAGGTGCTGGAGATGCCGGCCGGGCAGATCCGGGTGATCGCAACTGCCGTCGGCGGTGGCTTCGGCGGCAAGACCGACATCTTCTCGCACGAGATCGTCGCCGCCCGACTGGCCTTGACCACCGGCCGCCCGGTCAAGATCACGCTCACCAGAGAAGACGTCTTCTATGCGCATCGGGGCCGCCACCCGGTGCTCATGTGGGTGCGAACCGGATTCACCGCCGACGGCCGCATCACCGCGATGTCTTTCCGTTCGTACCTCGACGGAGGAGCCTACGGCAGCTACGGCGCCGCCAGCCTGCTGTACACCGGGCAGCTGCAAACGACGACGTACAGCATCCCCCGCTACCGCTTCCAGGGAGTGCGGGTCTTCACCAACAAGCCGCCCTGCGGGCCGAAACGGGGCCACGGGACACCGCAGCCGCGGTTCGCCATCGAGGCCCACCTCGACAAGGCGGCGGCCGCACTGGGGATCGACCCGGTGACGTTGCGACGCCGCAACCTCGTGAAGCCCTACTCGCACACGGTGAACCACCTCCGCGTCACCAGCTGCGGCCTCGCCGAGTGCCTCGACGCAGTCGTCGCCACCTCCTCGTTCGCGGACAAGCACACTTTGCTTCCGGCCGGTCGCGGCATCGGCCTGGCCGTGGGCGCCTACCTGTCGGGAGCCGGTTTCCCGATCTACTTCAACGACATGCCGCAATCGGAGGTGATGCTCAAGGTCGACCGTGGCGGCGGCGTCACCGTATTCTCCATGGCCGCCGACTGCGGCCAGGGCTCGACCACGATGCTGGCCACCGTCGTCGCCGAAGTCCTCGGGCTCGAGCCGGCCGACCTGGCGGTGGTCACCGCCGACACCGACCTCACCCCGATCGACCTCGGGAGCTATTCGAGCCGGGTCACGTTCATGGCCGGCAACGCCGCCCTCCAGGCCGCCCAACGCCTCCTCGAAGAGATTCTCGAGGCGGTCGCCGCCGAGCTCGGAGTCGACCCGGATCTGCTCAGCGCCGAAGACGGGTCCATCATCGTCGACGACAACCCAGACAAAGGGGTCACGTGGGCGGAGGCGGTTCAGCTCGCCATGGCGCGCTCGGGAGCACTCGTCACGTCGGGGAGCTACAAGACTCCGCAGGGTTTGGCGGGGCGCTACCGCGGCGCCGGCGTCGGCCCGACGCCCGCCTACTCGTATACGGCCTGCGTTGCCGAAGTCACCTGCGATCCCGACACCGGGTTCGTCACCGTCGA
>CAMYJM010000322.1 GCA_947258635.1 uncultured Acidimicrobiaceae bacterium | reverse complement strand
TCCCCCCGGAGCGTCTCGGGGTAGATCGAGCACGGCATCGACTGTCTCGTAGGCCTCCTCCAGGAGATGCTTGAGCAAGCTGTGGTGGGTCTGCTTGCGATCCCAGGGACATTGCCGGCGCAGCACCCGATTGACCTGCACCAGCCCGACCCAGCCCGCCTGCTGCGCTTCGAGATAGGCGCTCGTGCGGGGGCCCGTCTCAACCCGCGGCAGCTCCGCGATGGTCGTCGCGATCACCGACTCCGCGGGTGACCCGAGGTCGGCCAGAACCGTGATCACGGCGTCGTGCGCCAGCACCCGCCCCAGCTCGGCCGCCAGGTTGGCCGCGGTCCCGGGCGTGTCCAACTGGGTGAGCATGGTTGGTAGGTGAACCGGCATCGGATCAGGCAGAGCGCGGGCGTCCAATACTTGGAGACCGTCGGCGATCGGGTCCAGCCCAACCCGTTCCATAGCCAAGTCCAGAAAGCTCTCGCCGGGATGCAGTTCCACAGCGCGGCCCCCCTCGGTGGCCATCCGGCGGATCAACGGCACGGCCCTTTCCCCGACCAGGGCGCTTCCCGGCACCGCATAGACCACCGGGCCGGCGACGCCACAGACCCTCCGGGCGATCGCCTCGTAGAGCGTGTCGAAGTCGGCGGCCGCCTCGTAGATGTCGTCGCAGGTGACGACGGATCGCAGCGCGGCGAGCTCGGCCGCCGCCGGGTGATCGAGGGTGCGGAGAACCACCGTGGCCGTCTCGTCTCGCAGGGCCGCCAGCAGGGCGGGAGTGACTCGCTCGAGCCCGGCCGGGCCCAGGCCCACGATCGTGATCATCATTCGCCCGGCGGGACGATGCCGAGGCCCGCCGTCGACCAGCGGCCGACGGCTGCGGCGACCGAGATGTCCGACCCGCGAACGGCCTCGTTGAACCACGGCGTGAAGAAGCTGCTGAGAACGGCGCCCGGGAAGTAGAACGCTGGGTCGGCGGTCAGATCGGCGACGCCCGGGGCGTCGATGCGCTGCTCGACCAGGATGACGTGGAACCCGAACTCGCTCTGCACCGGCCCCACGACCTCGTTGAGCGGGGCGGTGGTGGCGGCCCGGGCCACCGGAACACTCAAGGCGCCGAACGCCACCGGGCAGCCGCCGACGTGCTCCCCACCCGAGATCGTGTCGAGGGTGAGTTCGTTGGCCACGGCGACGAACTCGTCGCCGGCACGCAGCCGTTCGATAGCTGCCTCTGCCTCAGCCTCGGAATCCACGAGGATGTGGCGCATACAGCCCGCGGTCAGGTCCTGGGGCGAATCGGTGACCACACCATCGATGAACCCGTCCTCGCGCCTGATGAGCTCGGCAGAGACCTTGTCGCGGAGAATCGACAGCTCCGCCTGCGTCCGGGAGTACGCCTCGGTGGTGTCTTCATCGGCCGCCAGCTCGACGAACAGACCTTGCCAGCGCAGCGGGGGGTTGGCCAGGCGATCGTCGATCTCGTCCGAGCCGACGGTGATCCCGAATTCAGACTCGGCCTGTTGGGCGATCGCAACCCGCACGATGTTCTCGCCGAGGTCGGTGCGGAACCCCTCCGTGGCGACGTTGATGCTGCCGCGGTAGCTGGCGCGCAGCGACGCCATGAAGTCGGCCGTGATCGAGACGCCGTTGACGGTGGCGACCGCCTGCGACTGGTCGCCGCACGCTCCTGCGAGGAGCGCCACGGCCACAGCGGCGCTGGCGAGGCGGAGTTTCATGAGTCACTTTCCGACGGCGGCGGCCACATTCTATGGAGAAACGTGAACAGTGAGTCCATCAGAGGCTCAGGCGGCGCGGGGATGAAGAGCACGTCGCCGCGCAGCACGGCGCCCGGTGCGAGGCGTTGCAGGCGAACCTCCTGGGACACCGACAGCGCGACGGGACGAACCCGGATCTCATTGCGAACCGCAACCATCTCACTCAGCCCGATACGGAGGGCCTCGTCCCGAAGCCGGGCGACGCCGACGAGGGCGGCCGCCGGCGGCGGGAGCTCGCCGAACCGGTCACGCCACTCCGCCACGACGTCATCGATGGCCTCCGCAGTCAACGCTTCGGCCAGACGGCGGTAGGCCTCGATGCGCTGCGATCCCGGAGGAACGTAGTCGTCGGGAAGGTGAGCATCGATTGGCAGGTCGATCCGCACGTCGGGTGTCTCGACCTTGGGTGCCGGATCGCCCCGCAGCTCCCCGACGGCGTCGGCAACCAGCTCGATGTACATGTCGAAGCCGACGGCGGCGATGTGCCCGGCCTGGATCTCGGAGAGTATCGATCCCGCCCCGCGAATCTCGAGATCGCGCATCGCCAGATCAAACCCGGAGCCGAGATTGCTGAACTCGCCGATGGCTTCCAGCCGGCGATAGGCGTCCTCGCTGAGGGATTGCTCGGGCGGGTGAAACAGGTAGGCGTACGCTCGCTGGTTGGACCGCCCGACCCGGCCGCGCAGCTGGTAGAGCTGGGCGAGTCCGAGCCGGTCGGCCCGCTCGATGAGCAATGTATTCACCTGCGGCAGGTCGAGACCTGACTCGATGATCGTCGTCGCCACCAGCACGTCGTACTCGCGGTTCCAGAAGTCGAACATCACCTGCTCGAGTTGGCTCTCGCTCATCTGCCCATGGGCGACCGCGTAGCGGGCATCAGGGACGAGGTGGCGCAGGCGGGTCACGGCGTGATCTATCGACTGCACTCGGTTGTGCACGTAGAAGACCTGTCCCTCCCGCAGCATCTCGCGCCGGATCGCCGCCGAGGTCGTACGATCGTCGTACGGTCCCACGTACGTCAGGATCGGGTGGCGATCCTCCGGCGGGGTCCGGATGTGGCTCACGTCACGAATCCCGGTGAGCGCCATCTCGAGAGTACGCGGGATCGGGGTGGCCGTCAGCGTCAGCACGTCGACCGAAGCCCGCAGCCGGCGCAGGGTGTCCTTGGCGGCGACCCCGAATCGCTGCTCCTCGTCGACGACCACCAGCCCGAGGCTGGCGAAAGCCACATCGTCGGACAGCAGCCGATGGGTGCCGATGACGACGTCGACGTCGCCGCTGCGGAGCCCGGCCACCACCTCCTTCTGCTCCCGCGGAGTGAGAAAGCGGCTCAGCATCTCCACTCGCACCGGGTAGGGGTCGAAACGGTCGGTGAAAGTCGCATGGTGTTGTTGTGCCAGCAGCGTCGTCGGTACCAGCACCACGACCTGGTGGCCGCTCTGCACTGCCTTGAACGTCGCCCGAATCGCCACTTCGGTCTTGCCGAAGCCGACGTCGCCGAAGATGAGCCGGTCCATCGGCCCCGCTGCCTCCATGTCGGCCTTGACGTCCACAATCGCCGTCAGCTGATCCGGCGTCTCCTCATACGGGAAGGCACCCTCGAATTCCGCCTGCCAGGGCGTGTCGCCGTCAAAGGCGACTCCTGTGGCGGCGGCCCTTTCCCGGTACAGCGCCACCACCTGCTCGGCGACGACCGCCACCGCCTGGCGCACGTTGCTCCGGGTGGTGGCCCAATCGGTCCCACCCATGCGGGATAGCCGGGGAATCTCACCTCCGGTGTACCGGCGGACGGCCGCCAGCTGATCGGTCGGCACGTACAGCCGGTCCTCTCCGCGATACGCCACCAGCAGGTAGTCGCGCTCGACTCCTGCCATCTCGCGGTGGACCAGCCCTTCGAACCTGCCGATCCCGTGGGTGCGATGCACGACGAAGTCACCCGGCTTGAGATCGCGGTACTCCTCGTCGGCTTCGCGTCGTCGCGCCTTGCCGGCCCGATGGGAACGGCGCCTTCCGGCGATCGCCTGCTCTCCCAGTACCGCCAAGCGCATCTCCGGAGCAACGAAGCCATGGTGAATCCCGGTGGGGACGATGGCGGCGCCGATCTCGTCGAGCGACTCGACGACGTCGAGGCCGAGGCCGGCCTCGGCCAGCACTTTGGCGACCCGGGAGGCCGCCGCGGCAC
>CAMYJM010000321.1 GCA_947258635.1 uncultured Acidimicrobiaceae bacterium | reverse complement strand
CGCCTCGGGATTGAGCCAATACAAGGCCCGCCCCTTCTGGGCGATCTCGGCCAGCGCCTCCACCCGGGGGTCGCGGTAGTTGCTGCGGGCATCCCCGGTCACCAGAACCGAGCTGCGGGGCGTCACTTTCTCGAGGTGGTCTCGAACGAAGTCGTCGAGGGCGTGGCCGTAGTCGGAGTGGCCGTCCTGCCATACGATCTTGGCCTCAGCCGACAGTTGCTGGAGCGAGGTGCCCAGCTCCCGCCCGGGGCCGAAGAAGCGGGTCACATCGTCGAGCGCATCCACAAACGCGAATACCTTGACGTTGGAGAACTGGGCCGCCAGCGAGAACGTGAGCTGCAGAGTGAACCGGGCGAAGGTCGCCATCGAGCCCGACACGTCGCAGAGGAGCACCAGCTCGGGTTTAGATTTGCGAGGCGGCTTGAAGCTCGGGTCGAGAAGAACCCCGCCGTGCTGCAGGGACCTGCGAATCGTGCGCCGCACGTCGAGACGTCCCTTGCGGCCGTGGCGGCGCCGCTGCGCCAGCCGCGTCGCCAGTTTGCGGGCCAGTGGCGCAACGGCGCTTTCGATGTTGGCCAGCTCTTCCCGAGTGGCGTGCATCAGGTCGATGTCCTCGAGAAGGGGGGTCCGCAACGTGCGCGCCACGGCTTCGGGCCCCCGGTCGGCGACCAGTCTGCGAACAACTTCGCGGCGGACCTCGGTTTCGAGCATCTCGATGAGCGCCGCGATGTCCTCCTCGGCGAGACGGCGCGCCAGCGGATCGTCCTCTTCTATGGCCTCGAGCAAACGCAGCCGGAGCCGATCTGCCCCCAGTCGCTGCATCACCCGGTAGAAGTAGTAGCGCCCCCCGACGGGTCGCCCCGGTTGCAGCCCGGACAGCTCGGTCACTGCACGACGGATCAGGTCGCGCAGCGCCTCTTCGTCCCCGGCACTCAGTGCCGCGGCGATGGCCTCGAATAACTCCTCGGCCCCCTCCCCGCCGCCGGCGCCTCCCCCGGCGGCCGCCTGTTGGGCGAATTCCGCAGCGGCCTGTTCGCCCGGGGGCGTGGCGGTGCCAAAGAACACGTCAAACGCGGCGTCGAAGGCCGCCAGGTGGCGGGCCTGTTTGACGAGCGTGGCGCTGAGGCCCGACCGGAGCGCCTCCCGGTTCGCCAGGTCGACGTGCTCAATCGCCTGGGCGGCGTCGATCGCTTCGACCATCGAAACCGGGACTCCGACCGCCCGCAGCTCCTCGACGAACGCGGTCAGGGCACGAATCATGTCGCGGTCACGGCGGGTCGTCGAGTGTCGACATCTTGAGTTCCTTGGCAACTCGCTCGATGTCGTCCTGGTACTTCAATAGCACGCCGAGGGTGTCATCGGTGATCCCGGTGGCGACGTCTTCGGCGCCGAGCGCCAGCAAGGTGCGCGCCCAATCGATCGATTCACTCACGGACGGTGCTTTGCGCAGCTTGAGGTCGCGAATCGAGCGCACGACTCTGGCAATCCGATCGGCCATGGAGTCGGACAGCTCCGGAACCCGGGCCAGCAGTATCTCCCGCTCCCGCTCGACGGAGGGGTAGCTGATGTGGAGGAAGAGGCAGCGCCGTTTGAGGGCTTCGGACAACTCACGAGTGTTGTTCGACGTCAGCACGACCAGGGGGCGGGAAGTGGCGGTGATCGTGCCGAGCTCGGGGATCGTCACCTGGAAAGAGTCGAGCACTTCGAGCAGCAGCGCTTCAGTTTCGATCTCGATGCGATCCACTTCGTCGATCAAGAGCACCACCGGCTCCTGGGATGTGATCGCGTCGAGTAGGGGCCGGGTGAGCAGGAACGACTCGCCGAAGATATCGCCTTCGAGGTCGTCCCAGGCCTTGCCTTCGTCGGCCTGGAGCCGCAGCAACTGTTTGTGGTAGTTCCACTCATAAAGCGCCTTGGCCTCGTCGAGGCCTTCATAGCACTGGAGACGGATTAGCCGGCGGCCGGTGGCTTCAGCCAGTGTCACGGCCAGCTCGGTCTTGCCGACACCGGCGGGGCCTTCGGTCAGGATCGGCTTCTCGAGCTTGTCTGCGAGGTACACGATCTGGGTGATGTGGGCATCTGCCAGGTAGCCGAGCTCCTTGAAGCTGTCGGCGATCTCTGCCGGCGAGGTCCACTGTTCGCTCATGTTGCCTCCCAGCGGCCGATGTCGGGATCGTCCTGGGTGACCCGGCTCCGCACCGTGAATGCCGAGTCGCCGGACAACACACCGCCGCGGCCGAACAGCCTCCCAAATTGCCAGTTGGACAGCCCCAGCTCGGGCCGATCGAGGGCGAACTGTCCGTCCACCCACCGGGTGAACCCGTTGCCGACGAAAGGCGAATCGATCGTGTTGAAGAACTCGTCGTGGCGGTCCGGCGACTCGGAGATCAGCGAGGCGGCAAAGCGGGGGCTCTGGTCGTTGAAGGCGCTGATGGCTGCGGACACATCAGGCACGATAACCAGGGTCACCTCGGGGCTGTCCTCCCACTCCCATTCGAAGCCAAGCCTGTCACGGCCGATCGGCTCGGTTCGGGGCTCGACTTCCTCTCCCCCGGCGCGGGCGATGACCGCGTCGGTGAACCATTCGGCAGGGACCAGCGCCTCGTCACCCTTGGCAACATGGAGCTTGGGGTTGGCGCCGCGAGCGGCAGCCGCTCGAGCCAGGCCGGACAAGAACCGCGGTACGAGATCGGCAGCCCGGGCGGCCACGATGGCGCAGGTGTTGAGGGTGTTGCAGACCTTACGATCGAGAGAGTTGTAGACAGCCGACTCCAGCACGTCCCCGTCGGCATCTTCGGCGGCCACGATCCAAGCGCCACCGGTGCCGTGGAGGCTCACCGGAATGCCGCTCTGGCGGGCGACGGCACCGAGCTGGGCGACGGCGGCTCCGGAACCGCGGGCCACGGCCAGGCTGAGTCGAGGATCCGAGAAGAGGGCCCAGCCTGCCGCCCTCTCCGGCGAGGCGACGAGAGCGACCGCACCCGGCGGGAGGCCTGCTGCGGCGAGGGCTGGATCCAGGGCATGCTCGACGATGGCCCGCGCAGTGCCAAGGGCGTCGGAGCCGATACGAAAGACCACCGTGTTGCCACCCCGCAGCACCCCGGTGGCATCTGCGCCGACATTGGGGCGCCCCTCGAAGACGAATCCGATCACCCCGAGGCCGCTGCGCACCTGATCGACCCGCCACCCATCGTGGTGGATCTGCTCGATGACTTCGCCCCGCGTCGTGGGGGCGTCGCGCCACGTACGCAGCCCCGCCACCATGGCGGCTCGCATCCCGTCGCTCAATACGAGCCGGGTTGTCGACCGCGATCGTTCCCGGGCCTTGTCGACATCGTTCCCGTTGGCCACCGCGATCGCGGCGAAGGAGTCATCTGCCTCGAGGCGGGAGGCGAACTCCTCATAGAACGCCGTGATCTGGGCGTCGGAGACGGATCCGATGGCGGAAAAGGCGTCTGCGGCCCGGGTGACTGCTCCCGTGGCGATGTCCCAGGGCCCCTGCGGAATGTGCAAGAGGTCGCCGCTGTCCTGGACAACTACCAGCCGATCGCCGGGTTCGAAGGCAGCCGCCAGCTCCGAGGAAACCACAGCAACCCGATTCCCCCCATAAGGGATCGATGTACCAGCCTCGAGCCGGGTGAGATCAGCCATGAGCAGAATCTACTAGCGCAGGAATGTCTCCTCCCCCGCGAGCGTCAGCGAGTGTTGGGGGCGAGGGGGGGTTGGGTGAGGCCACGCGGTCCGGAGCCTCGCCGTCCTGCCGATAGCCGAACGTCCCGAGTTGGTGGCCGGCGACGCAGGAGCCGGACGGAGGGGGAAGCCGAGGCGCCACGGAGTCTCCTCCCCCGCGAGCGCCGCGAGCGTTGGGGGCGAGGGGGGTTTGGGTGAGGCCACGCGGTCTGGAGCCTCGCCGTCCTGCCGATAGCCGAACGTCCCGAGTTGGTGGCCGGCGAC
>CAMYJM010000320.1 GCA_947258635.1 uncultured Acidimicrobiaceae bacterium | reverse complement strand
CGGCGGGGCCCGCGGCCGGTCGTGGGACGAGCCCCCGGGAGGCGCCGCAGCCGGGGTATCCAGGATCTAACCCCTCGAGGTGACGATACGGGGAAGCGTTCGGCGTATCGCAGGCGGCAGAGACACAGCAGCAGAATCTGGAAAAGGACTGGTCCGAAGCGGTGCCACCCCGCCACAGATGTTTTTAGCGCGTCTTAAGGATTTGTGGGCATCCCTCATAACTCGCTATGTGCGATATTTCTGGTGCCTGCCCCTCTGAGGAGCAGCCCGAAGGGAAACACAACAAAGTCGCGAAGGGTGGACGCCCCCTCATCTGCTTGCTCCATCTAACGTATGTGTCGGGCCCCTACGAAAGTAGGGGCCCTTCCCTATGGGGGGTTCGAGCAAATCAGGATTTGCTCGATGTTCACTTATGGGTTGTGCCGAAGACCACTTCCACTCGGCCGCCGCCTTCGCGGCTGTTCGATACGTTGAACGTGCCTCCGGTCTTTTCCGCCGCCTTGCGGACGATGTCCAGGCCGAGGCCGGTCGAGCCACCACCGCTGCGGCCTCGTTCCACGAGGGTCCCTTCGCTGAAGCCAATCCCAGAATCCTCGATTGTCAGCACCGCGGTCTGGCCCGATCCGGGGCGGGTGCCGATTCGATAGCCCGTTCCGGGGTCGGTATGGGCGAATACGTTCTCCATCAACGTGTCGATCACGGTGCCCAATTCGTCGGGGCTGAGCGGAACCTGCAATGTGCCCCCGAGGGTCACGACCTCGACCGGTCGATCCTGTTCGTCCGCCAACACCTTCCAGAACGTCGACCGATGGCGCACCACAGCCCCCAGGTCGGCAACCTGGCGTTCTGCCGGGCCGTCGGATGAAGGGCGGCGCAGCTCCCGAATCATCCGATCGACGGCGCCCTCGACGCGATCGATATCGGCAAGCAGCCCGGTGGCGGCGTCGCCATCGCCGAGGGTCTCGGCCTGCAGCCGCAGCGCGGTCAACGGAGTCCGCAGCCGGTGGGATAGATCCGCCACGGTCTCGCGCTCCTCACGGAGCAGCGTTTCGAGCCGGCTCGCCAGGAGATTGAACGCTTCGCCCACCTCGGCCACCTCCGGAGGGCCGGCCGCCACCACCCGAGAATCGAGATCGCCCTCTGCCAGGGAACGGGCCGCGTCCGACAGCGCCGTAACCGGGCGCACCAGCGACCGGCCCATCCGATCGGTCGCAAGCGCCGCCACCACCACGAGTATCACTCCCAGGCCGGCAAACAACAGCCAGGCGCGCGCCACCCCCCGATTCAAATCGGCGCCGGAGACGGCCGCCCGAACCACCACGGTCGCCTCCTCGGTCAGCGCATCGGCCACCAGCACGGGCACGAGGACCTCGGCGCCCTCCGGCGTGTTGGCAGTGAACGCGACTCCCCCGCGGGCCCGATTGACGTTGGCCCTCTCGGCATAGGGCGCCCCACGTGCCGTTCCGTCGGGAAAGATGATCGAGACCCCTTCCCGACTTCGAAAAGCCTCGATAACGGCTTCGGCAAGCTCAACGGTTACTCCCTGCCCGGGCTCTGTCGAAGTCGCGGCGACCAGGGCGGCCGCCAGAGACTGCAACTCGGGTTCGCGGATCGAAAGCTCACCGCGAGTCTGGAAGCCGGCGATGAGTTCCGCTGCCAGCTCCTCAGTCAGGCCGGATCCGGGCTGTATCGACGCCGCCACCGCCAGGGCGGCGGCAATAGACTGCGCATCGGTTTCCGCGGCGGATATCGCCAGATCACGCGCCTGATTACGCACGAGCGTCGCCAGGGGTATCAATGCCGCCAGCACGATGAGCGTCGCGACCGTGACGGAAACGAATGCGAGTTGTCTTCTCATGGGCCGCCCGCCCGCTATCAGGGATCGTCGGGACTGACCAGCTTGACGCCAACCCCAAAGACGGTCTGGAGATACCGGCTTTCGGCGGCCGACTCCCCCAGCTTCTTGCGTAGCCACGATATGTGCACATCGACCGTCTTCTCGCTTCCCCCGTATGGCTGGCGCCAGACCTCGGCAAGCAGTTCCCTTTTCGACACCACATCGCCCGCTCGCTCTGCCAGGAACCGGAGGAGATCGAACTCCTTGGGCGACAGATCCAGCCGATCGCCGCCAAGGCGAGCTTCGCGAGCCGCGGCGTCCACGGAAAGATCACCAACGACGATGGGGCCCGGCCGGCCGTCGGCGCCGACCCGGCGCAGCACGGCGCGCACCCGGGCCTCGAGCTGCTCGACGGAAAACGGCTTCACCAGATAGTCGTCGGCCCCCGCATCGAGCGTCCGCACGACGTCACGGTCCTCGTTGCGGGCGGTAGCCACGATGATCGGAACATCGCTGACTGCTCGAATCATCTTCAGCAGCTCGCTGCCATCGAGGTCGGGCAGGCCCATGTCGAGGATAACGAGGTCGGGATTGGCCCTGACGACAGTCTGGAGCCCATCCATCGCAGTGGAGGTCGTCTCCACGTCGTGGCCCCGGTCGGCCAGCACACGCGCCACCAGTTCGCGGATTCTCAACTCGTCTTCGATGATCACCACAGATGCCATGTACACACAGGGTAGGGCACATCAAGTAGATCTCAACATCGCCTTATCAATTCCTTATACACTCTTTCGCAGCTCCGAAAGGCTGCAGCAAGCAAAATGGGCAGCGATGAGGCAGAGACTTCTGCTCGTCACCGGAGGTGAACGCCGCGCAGGACCAGTCTTTCGACCGGTCTCGGCGTTCTCGCAACGGAGCACGACGTGGCGGCGCTGCCTTGCTAACAGGGGTGGGCGTGCTGGGCCTGAGTGGCCCCCTTGCCTCCGGCGGCCTCGGTTCTGAGGCCCAGTCGCCCGCCACCGTGGTTTGACACCCCCCTCGTCTCGGACCGCGGCAGCGCGACCCCTCCGCAGCGACCGGCTCCGGGCTCAACTGCTAGGCGAGCGCTACCAGCTCGAGCATGGAGTCATCGAAGTAGGTGGTGTCGCCCTCGGGCATCAGGATGACGCGATCCGGGGCGAGTTGTTCGACGAAGTCAGAATCATGGCTCACCAACACGAGAGAACCGCTGTACTGGTCGAGTGCCTCGAGAAGCGCTCCCCGGGCCTGCGGGTCGAGGTTGTTGGTCGGCTCGTCGAGCAGCAAGAGGTTGTGTTCTCCGACGACCAACCGAGCCAGCGCCAGTTTGGTCTTCTCCCCGCCCGAGAGGGTTCCGGCGTCCTGTTCGATCTTGTCGGCGAGGAGGAAGTGCCCCAGGATGTTGCGCAGCGTCAACTCGGGAGCCCCCGACACCTCCTTCATGTGATCGAGGACCGTCACCCCGCGCCTGATGGCTTCGTGTTCCTGGGCGTAGTAGCCGATGGATGTCCGGTAGTCGAGGTCGACCTCACCGATATCGGCCTCTTCCACCCCGGCGAGGATCCGCAGCAACGTGGTCTTCCCGGCACCGTTGAGGCCCATGATGATGAGACGCTCGCCGCGGTCGAGGTCGACGTCCACGTCGACGAACACGACGTTGTGGCCGTACGCCTTGGCCAAGCAGGTCGCCTTGACCGGAGTGCGCCCCAGAGCCGGGCCGGGCGGAAAGCGCAAGGTAACCGACTTGCCGCGCTTGGCGATCTCGACCCGCTGGTCCTTGAGCTTGCTCACCCGGGTTTCCCAGGACCGGGCCCGCTTGGCCATCTTCTCGGTCGATCCCTTGAAACGGCGGATCCCTTCCTCGAGCCGGGCAATCTTCTCGTCCTGGTGGCGCCGTTCCCGCAGCCGTTGCTCGCGACGCCGTTCCCGCTCGGTGAGATAGTGCGAGTAGTTGCCGCGGAAGGGCTCGAGCTTGCCGTTCTCGACGGCAAGCACCGAAGTGATCGACTGGTCGAGCAGCGGCAGGTCGTGCGATATCACCAGCAACCCGCCGGTGTACTTGCCGAGGAAGTCCATCAGCCACGCCTTGGCGTCGAGGTCGAGGTGGTTGGTCGGCTCGTCC
>CAMYJM010000319.1 GCA_947258635.1 uncultured Acidimicrobiaceae bacterium | reverse complement strand
GAGCAGCGTGGGATCCACGGCGATGACGGCTCCGCCGATGATGGTCCCGTGGCCGTTGATGTACTTCGTTGTGCTGTGGACGACGATGTCGGCGCCGTGCTCGAGGGGCCGCTGCAGTATCGGCGTCGCAAACGTGTTGTCGACGATCACCTTGGCTCCGTGGGCATGGGCCACCTCGGCCGACGCCGCGATGTCGATCACGGTCATCGTCGGGTTGGCGGGTGTCTCCAGGTAGACGACCTTGGTGTTGGGGTGCTTCGACAGCTCGCCGTCGAGTGCCGCCGGCTCCAGACCGATGTAGCGGGAGCTGGTGATCCCGTAGTCGGGGAGGACGTGGGAGATCAGGTGGTCCGCTGATCCGTAGAGCACCTGCTGGGCGACGATATGGTCCCCGGCCTTGGCCAGCCCCATGAGAGCGGCGCTGATGGCGGCCATACCCGAGCCGAAAATCTCGGCGGCGGCGGATTCGAGCCCGAAGCCCTCCAGCGTCGCCATCTTGCCGGCCAATGCGGTGCGGGCCGGGTTACCCCCCCGGGCGTATATGTACGCCTCTCTCTCGCCGGCTGCCCATTCTTCGATCGCCTGCATGTTCTCGAACGTGTACGTCGATGTCTGGTAGATGGGCGCGATGTGAGCCCCGAAAGCGTCGGGGATCTCGCCGGCGTGGATGGCTTCGGTCTCGATCCGCCGTCGCAGCTCGTCGCCCATCACAGTCCCTTCTCAGCGCCCATGTGTTCCGCGAGGAGTGTACGGGGGCCGATCGGGGGCGCAGTCGGCGCAAACGCCCGGCAGTTTCCGCGTGCTACATTCCGCTGCTTCCCATCCGATTCGAGGCACCAGTGGGCGACGAGCGGTCTCGCCGTGAGGCAGAGTTCCACGATCAGCGCTATTCCGGCGAGCACAAGACGCGCACCGCGGCGCGCAAGTACTACTCGGTCTTCGCCGAGTGCCGGGCGGCCTACCTCGCCAAGATCCTCGAGGGCGCCGCAGGTAGCCGGGTACTCGAGTACGGCTGCGGGCCCGGCGGGTACGCCACTCGGCTCGCCAAGGCCGGAGCCTCGGTTGTCGCCATCGATATCTCCCCGGAGGCGATTCGCCAGGCCCGTACCCGGATCCGCCAGGGGATGGATGTCGAATTGCTGGAGATGAACGCCGAGGCGATGGACTTCGCCGCCGGCGAGTTCGACATGGTGTGCGGGACCGGGATCCTGCATCACCTCGATCTGGAGCGGGCTTTCAGTGAGATCCACAGGGTGCTCAAACCCGGGGGCCGTGCCTACTTCATCGAGCCGCTCGGCCACAATCCGGCGATCAATGCCTACCGGCGGCGAACCCCCGATATGCGCAGCGTCGATGAGCACCCGCTCCTGATGTCCGACTTCGCAATGGCCCGGCGCATCTTCCTGCACGTTGGGCTGACCTTCTTCAACCTGCTGACCTTGCTGGCCGTGCCGCTGCGGGCCCTTCCGGTCTTCGGCCGTACGGTGAAGGTGCTATCGCGAGGCGATCGGGCCCTGATGAAAGCGGCGCCGTTCACCAGAAAATTCGCCTGGAACGTGCTGATCGAGCTGGCCAAGGAGTGACTGAGGGTCACGGGTCACGCGACGGCTTCCAACTTCATGAACCCGCCGGCGGCCCACGTGGGGGCGGGCTGGTTGTAGAGCTCCGTTGAATCCGAGTAGGCGATGTCGACCAACGTGCCTTGCAACGGGCCGCGCAGGAACCGGAACAGTTGGGCAACGTCGCGGTCGTCGCTCTTGGCGGCGACGCAGTGCTGGTTGTATCCCCAATAGTCACCGCGCTCGATCAGCTCGATGCCTGCCTCCATGCTGGCGCGGGCGGCGGCGAGGCCGTCCGGTTCGGGCTCCAGCGCCTCGTCGGGCGGGGTCCCGTAGCCAATCCCGTGGTGGAATTGGTCGCCCGTGGCCACGATGACCGCGTCCTCGGCGATCCCGGCCACCTCGTCGATGTTGGGCAGCTCGCCGGGTTTGCCGCCGGCGAGATAGGGGTAACGCTCGACGAGCCGGCGATCGGTGATGCCGCGGCGCTTCGTCTCGGCGGCCCAGAAGTGGCGCAGGCTGCGCAGGGCGTGGTCGCCCCGCCAGTCGTCGCGGAAATCGAGGCCCGGCCCCTGAATTCCCCACGTGGCGTGGTGGGAGGGATTGCCGCCGGCGGCGACGTCCTTGCGGGCGGTCTCCATCTCATCGCTGAACGCGTGGAGGACGCTGATGGCAAGCACCGTATCGGCGCCGGCATCGAGGCAGGCGTTGACGGCCGCCGCCACGTGGAGGCCGCAGTCGGCGACACCGACGTGGGCGAACCCGACGATGCCCCCGGCGGCCAGCGTGTCGCCGAGGTCCCAGCGGCGCGCCTCGTCGAGCATGCGGTATGTCCCGGCCTCGCCCAGCTCGTCGTGCTCCCGTTGGTACAGGGCATTGACGTTCTTCTGGAGTGCGGCGCGATCGAGTGGCATGGCCGCACTCAGCCGAGGGTCTCGAGGGTGGTTTCGACGAATGTGGCGATGTCGCGGAACGAAGCCACTCCGACGGGCCGGCCCGACTCTCCGGTGAGCGGCACGTGCGACACCTCCTGCTCGAGGATCTCGTGGATGGCATCGGCAATGGGGGACCGGGCGTCCAACGAGATCGGGTTCGCGGTCATGACGGCTCCAACCGGGGTCTCCTCCAGGTTGGCGCCGGCGCAGCCGATCTTGGTTTGCACGTCGAACTCGGTCAGCTCGCCGACGAGGTTCTCCCGATCGTCGATCACGAGGACGGAGCCGAGCCCGCGCACGCGCATGTGGTGAATGGCCAATTCGATGGGATCATCGACGTGGAAGGTCACCGGGGGGCTCGTGTGGAGGCCCGTGAAGTCGACGAGCGTCAGGCCATGGTGGACGGTGGGCTCGCCGATGCTCCCAGAGATCCGGGAGGTCAGCAGGTTGCCGATCGTCCCCATGACCGTATAGAACGAGAGGTTGCCGACCAGACGATCGTCGTCGTCGAGGACGGGCACGCTGCGGATCCACCGTTCGTTCATGATCGCCAGCCCGTCGGCGACGCTGGCGGCGTTGCGTACGGTGTGGACGGGCTGCGTCATCTCATCCCTGATCGGGCGAGCCCAGGAGGCCGGGCGGCCGATGACGCGCTGCAAGATGTCGCGCTGCGTGAACATCCCGACCAACTCCTCACCGTCGACCACACATGCGGATGAGCGGCCGGTGGAGCACATCAGCCCCACCGTCTCACCTACCGAGCCACCTGCAGGAACGGCCACGTAGCGGGTCAGATCGACGCTCGAGACCGGCGTCGTGCTAAGCGCATCAGCGATGTTCATGAGGCCCTTTCGTGGTTGGCTCGGTCGGCCCGAGATCGTCGGCGCCGGGTACGACTGTTCCGGAGCGCGTGCATCGACAGTACCGCATGCGCGACCGCAGCCAAAAGTGCGAGTCGGGACCAGCTCGGCTCATGGAGCCGCTCGCGCCGGCGAGCCTCCATCCAAGTCCGTCAGGCGTGGCTGCCGGTCACCGTCTTGCGAAACACCAAGGCGGCGATGCCGATGAACGCCACGGCGTACAGCGCCAGCACCCCCAACTCCATGCCGATATCCGCGATGCCCGCACTGTCGACAGTGACCTTGTCGAACGCCTCGTTGGCGAGCGTGTGGGGAACATGCATCGATGCCGTTCCTCCCATCGAACCGCCGACCATGGCAAAAGCGAGCGCGACGAACACCCCGACGCTCTCGGCCAGCTGGGCCTTGCCGATGATGAGCCGAGCAGCATCCCGGCGCCGGCCGCCACCAGCGAGAACGTGATCAGGATCGCCAACGTGGCCGCCCAGTTGCCCCATTCGACACCGAAGGCGATCGCCGCCACGATGACGATGACCAGGGCCTGGACGAACCCAACGAGGAAGCGGCCCGCCGTTTCACCCCGGATGATCGTTCCCGCGGGTGCGCCCTCGTCGTTGGCCGCCATT
>CAMYJM010000318.1 GCA_947258635.1 uncultured Acidimicrobiaceae bacterium | reverse complement strand
TGCCCGGTGGGGTGCAAACCAACCGGCGCCGTGCGATCCAGCTCGAGATGATCTGCTACACGGACAAACGTATCGCCGACCTGTCCCCCAGCCGACTGTGGGTAGGCGATCTGACCTCGAGCAACTACGACGACATCCGCGGGTTCGCCTATTGGTGTGAGATGACGTTCGGGATCGACATGGTTTGGCCGGGCAAGCAGGCCCGCAGCAGCGCCGAAGCCAACGCACCCGGCTTCCGGATGTCACCCCGGACATGGGACAACTACGGTGGCTGGTGCGGCCACCAACACATACCGGAGCAGACCCACTGGGATCCAGGCGCCTTCGACTGGACCGAGATGCTCACACCAGCAAGTCAGGAGCGAGACGGTTTGATAGCCAATACGAGCAAACCCGAGCTGATCCAGGACCTCCAAGCCCTGCTCAACGACGTCGGCATCGTGGACGCCAACGGGAACCGCCTCGTTCTCGATGGCGCCTGGGGCCCGAAGACGCAGGCCGCGGTCGACACCGCTCACGCCCGTATCGCGGGGGGTCACACCCGCGCCGGCCAAACGTGGATCTCAGAGGCAGCCATGGCGAGGCTGACCCTCCTGGAGTTCGAGGCAATCGATCGGGAGGAGTTCCAGCTCCACACTCATATCGGCCGAGCGACGGGGCGGGTCAAGAAGTAGCTTCACGGCCCTGCCCGCGCCACCGCCCGGGCAGCCGGCTCACGCGATACCCGCCACCGTCACGACCGCTTCTTCGCCTGGCGCCGCTCCGGCTCCGAGAGCAGCCGCTTGCGAACCCGGACCGCGTTCGGCGTGACCTCGACCAGCTCGTCGCCGGCGATCCACTCGATCGCCGTCTCCAACGTGTGCTCCCGCGGCGGTTTGAGCTTGATCGCCTCATCAGCTGAGTGCGTTCGGATGTTCGTCAGCTGCTTGCCCTTGGTCGGGTTCACCTGCATCTCCTGCGGCCGGGTCGCCTCGCCGATGACCATGCCCTCGTACACCTCGACGCCGGGCCCGACAAACAGCTCGGCGCGCTTCTGCAGATTGTCGAGCGAGAACCCCGTCGTGACACCCTTGCGATCGGCGACCATGGCGCCACCCGAGCGGTGCGGGAGCTCGCCGGCCCACGGCATCCATCCGGCGTGATGCTGGTGGACGAGTGCCGTGCCCCGAGTGGTCGTCATCAGTAGCGACCGAAATCCAAGCAAGCCGCGCGCCGGCGCCTCGATCGTCACCACGGTGCGACCGGAATCGCCGGGGCGCAGGTCGACGACTTTGCCCTTGCGCGGAGCCGCTGCCTGGGTGACCGTACCAACGTGCTCGTCGGGTACATCCACAACCGCGCGCTCGAGCGGTTCGTGCGGTTTGCCCTCAATCTCCCTGATGATCACCTCCGGCCGGCTCACCTGGAGCTCAAAGCCTTCGCGGCGCATCGACTCGATGAGGACCGCCAGCTGCAGTTCGCCGCGGCCGGCAACCTCGATGACCTCGGGCGACGAGGTCGCCCCAATCCGGATCGAGACATTGCCCAACACCTCGCGGTCCAAGCGCGCCTTGATCTGGCGTGAGGTGAGGAACTTGCCGTCCCGCCCAGCAAGGGGAGACATGTTGACGCCGAATGTCATGCGCAACACCGGTTCATCGACCGAGAGTCGCGGGAGCGGTTGCGGGTTCGCTGGATCGGCCAACGTGTCGCCGATCTCGACCTCGGGGAACCCGGCAAGGACAAAGAGGTCGCCGGCAACCCGCTCCTCGACCTCAGATCGGCCGAGGCCGGTGAACCCCAAGAGCTGGGTCAGCCGCCGCCGCAGGGGCGGCTCCTCGTCGTTGGAGTGACACAGCGCAACCTGTTCGCCGGCTCGCAGCGTTCCCTGGACGACCCGCCCGATCGCAAGCCGGCCCAGATAGTCGGAGGCATCGAGGTTGGTGACCAGTGCCTGCAGTGGAGCGGCGGGATCGCCCGATGAGGCTCCAATGGTCGCAACGATGGTGTCGAGCAGCGGCGCCAGGTCGGCGCCCGGGCCGGGCACCCCGACTCCCAGGATCGCCCTTCCTTCCCGGGCGACCGTGCTGACGATCGGGAACTCGATGTGATCGTCGCCGGCATCGAGAGAGAAGAAGAGCTCGTAAATCTCGTCGACCACCTCATCGACCCGGGCATCGGGCCGATCGACCTTGTTGATGACGACCACCGACGGCAGTCCGCCCGCCAGCGCTTTGGACAGAACATATCGGGTCTGGGGCATGGGGCCTTCGGCGGCATCGACGAGCAGGAGCACGCCGTCGACCATGGCGAGGGCTCTCTCCACCTCGCCGCCGAAATCGGCATGACCCGGCGTGTCGACGAGGTTGATCCGGGTACCCTTCCACTCCACGGAGGCGGCTTTGGCGAGAATCGTGATACCTCGCTCGCGCTCCTGGTCGTTCGAGTCCATGACGCGGTCGACCCGCTCCTGGTGAGCCTGGAATACACCCGTCGCGCCGAGCATGGCGTCGACCAGAGTGGTCTTGCCGTGATCGACGTGCGCGATGAGAGCGACATTGCGGAAGGAGGAGCCGGCCATAGCCGGGGCAATGGTACCGCGCGTCGGCGTGCTGCCGGCCGCAGGGCCGCCGCCGTCCCTCAGCGAACCTCGTCGCGGCGCCACACGAGAGCCATTGCCAGCACCGCCAGCAAGGCGAAGGTGACTGCGACGACCGCCGGCCAGCCAATACCGAAGTTCTCGGAGGGCAGCATCGGCGGTGGGGGCGGCGTGGTCTCGGGATAGGGCACCGGCTGGATCATCACCTCATCGGGCGGGGCGACCTTACGTTCGTCCCCGACGTCGGGCGGCGCTACCGGAGCGGCCGGTTCGGCGACGGGATCGAGTGCCCCCGCCGGGGCGACTCCAACCAGTGCCAGACCGAGGAAGGTGGCTCCGATTGTCATCAGCAGCTTGGTCCGGTGTGGGTACGTCATTGTCCTATGACGTCGTGGCGGCCTGCCGCAGTTCCCACCCGCGCTCAGAACTGGAAGTAGATGAACGGGGCCGCCGTTCCCCCGCTCCAGACGGCAATGGCGACCATGCCCATCCCGGCGGCGGCCCCCAGCAGGCTGGGCGACGTCTTCTCGCGCCAGGCCCAGCGGCCGCGACTGCGGTCGAGCAGATCGCCGACAACCATGATGCTGCCGAACCCGAGGGTCAGAACGAGCGCGGCGGATAGGGAGAGATCTCCCGGCGAGGAGAGATCGGTCAACCGGGTGAGACCCGACAAGTACTCCCACGCATTCGACAACGAACTCGCCCGGAAGAAGACCCAGGCGAGGGTGACAAGGTGAAAGGTGGCAATGATCCGACCCTCATCGGCGCGCGTCGGCGGTGCCGGGCGCCCCGTCGCCTCATGGGCCCCTCGCAGGCGATGCGCCGATAGGAAGATACCGTGCAGCAGTCCCCAGACTACGAAACTCCAGGCGGCGCCGTGCCACAGTCCACCGAGCAGCATGGTGATCATCAGGTTGCGATAGGTCCGCAGTCTGCCGCTCCGATTCCCACCCATCGGTATGTACAGGTAGTCCTTGAGCCAGCCGGACAGTGACATGTGCCACGTCCGCCAGAACTGCGTGATGTTGGTCGAGAGATATGGCTGCTCGAAGTTGCGGCGCAGCTCGATGCCGAACAGGCGGGCCACGCCGCGAGCGATCGACGAGTAACCGGAGAAGTCGCCGTATATCTGAATGGCGAACGCGTATGCCCCGATCAACAGCGACAGGGCCCCATGGGCCGACGGATCTGAAAACCGAGCATCGATCAGGGCAGCCAAGCCATCCGCCAGCACCACCTTCTTGAAGAGGCCGGTAAGGATCAGAGCCGCCGCAGAAGCCACCTGGGATGAGTCGGGGACGACCCCGCATCTGGGGCAGCAAGTGGGCGGCACGCTCGATCGGCCCCGCCACCAGCTGCGGAAAGAACGCGACGTAGGCGGCGAATGTCACCAGGCTGGGCTCGGGCTCGATCCGCCTTCGATACACGTCGAAGGTGTAGCTGATCGTCTGAAACGTGTAGAAGCTGATTCCGACGGGGAGAACGAGTTCGAGAGTCGGCACATTGGCGTTCACCCCCATGGCCTCGAGCACGGCGGCCGCCGAGCCTACGAAGAAGCCGAAGTACTTGAACAGGCCAAGGATCCCCAGATTGATACCCAGCGAGGAGAGCAGAAGGGCGCGGCGGCGGACGGGCTCCATTGTCCGACCCATCCGCCCGGCGACCCAATAATCGGCGACCGTCGATACCACGATCAGGCCGAGGAATCTGTAGTCCCACCATCCGTAGAAGACGTACGAAGCCACGACAAGCAGCACGTTCTGGCTGCGGCGGGCGCCGAGCCGCCAATAGGCGACCAGCACCACCACTAGGAAGATCGCAAACTCAACCGAATTGAAGGTCACGCCCTACCAGCCAATCCCGGCCAAGTCGTCGGCAAGCTGCTGGGAGAAGCGCCGGGCTTCTACCGGCCGTAAGTGGGTGTAGTCGGCGAACGCCGCCGTCGGAAAGGCGTTGCCGTAGTCGAGCAGCTCCAGGCCAAGCCGGGCAGTCTCCGCATCGAGAGCGGCGCGAAACTCCGAGTAGTCGGCGGCCCCGTCGGGATGCGCCGCCAGGTATTCATCCGGCACAGGCATCACCACGATGACCACCTCGGCGCCGTTCTGCTGGAGGGAGGTAACCGTGCGTCGGAATGCTTCGATCTCGCCTTGGCCGACGGCATAGTCACCAAGGGCGATGCCGCTTATCTCGGCCAGTATCGCCTGGGTGCGCGCCGCCTTCGGCTGCGGCATGTCGCTGAGAAGCGACTCCACCTCGATTGGCGGAGGCACAGGCGTCCCGTCCTTCAGATCGTCGGCCAGGGCGACGGGATTGCGCAGTTGGCTCCGGTAGCGGACCAGATACGAATGGCGCGCCAGGAACCGGTCGATTGCGGCGAGCTCGCCTTGGCGCACGGCGCGACCCTGGAGATAGGCTGCGAGCATCTTCTCGGGCCGATTGCCGTTGAAATCGAGCGAGGAGACGCCCCACACGACCCGCTCCGGGCGTAGGCGAGGGGCCACCTCGTCGAGCAGCCACCGCTCGGCCAGCGACGCCTGCGCGCCCGGCAGGGCGACCTTGTGGACCTCTGCGGCGCCGTCGAGCGTGTGCTCGAAGGGAGCGACGTCGATGCCGAGCTGCACCATTGAGGTTCCAACGAAAAGGAGGTCGCTCGTGCGGCCCGCCTCCTCGAGGATCTCCATCTCGCCGACCATCCGTTGCGCAAAGTCCACGTAGTACTCGAGCGGGTCGTCTAAACGAGGCGCGGCCAGCCGCATCCCGAACTCGGCGAGGAGCAGGACCGCCAGGAGCCCGGCAACGAATCGCGAGCCTCGTGACCTCAGATTCACGATTCCCGCCGGCGCCGGATCTCACCACATGGCCGGCGCGGCGCCCGGCTCGCGGCAAGTCGGCTGTTCGCTGGATCAATGGTCCTGGCCACGGCTATGGACTTCTCCTAACCACGGGTATTTGATCGGCCGGGCCCCGCACCGATTCAAGCGAGAATCCGCGCGGTGCCGCGAAGCTGCTCGACGCTCGGTTCGGCCGACCCGATGCGACCTGCCCGCTCAAGGAGTGCCTGGTCACTACCGATCCATAGTGGGCACGGCCGCTGGAGACGCTGCCGTTATGCTCGGAATAGC
>CAMYJM010000317.1 GCA_947258635.1 uncultured Acidimicrobiaceae bacterium | reverse complement strand
GCCCTCGGGGCTCGCGCGAGGAAGGAGAGGTTGAACATGAGCACAGAGACACCTGAAGCCGCTGTCAGGGAGCTGGCCAAGCAGAGTGCCGGCACGGTTGTCGTCCTCGGCATCGCCACGATCATTGCCGGCGTCCTGGCGGTCGCCGTACCGTTCGTCGCCGGAACCTCGGTGACCTTGCTGGTGGCCGTCCTGTTGGTCGCCGCCGGTATCGCCCGGACGATCTTCGCGTTCAAGGCGGAGTCCTGGGGCAAGGGCATCCTGGCCTTCTTCCTCGGCGTCCTCACGATCTTCATCGGCCTTCTGATGTTCGCCCGGCCGCTGATGGGGATGGCGACCCTGACATTGCTCGTGATCGGCTACCTCTTCGCCGACGGCATCTTCGAGGTCATCGCCGCGTTCAAGATGAAGCCGCTCAAGGGCTGGGGCTGGATGGTGTTCTCGGGCATCGCTTCGGTCGCGCTCGGATTCATGCTGGCCTACGAGTGGCCGGCGACCGGCGCCTGGGCGATCGGTGTGCTGGTGGGCATCCGGCTGATCTTCTCCGGCTGGTCGATCGTCACTCTGGGCGGCGCCGCACGTTCCGCCGCCGACGAGGTGCCGACGGCCCAAGCGGCCTGATCGAGCCCCCCCAAACCCAGTGGCTTCTCCCGTGTCTGTTGGGATGGTGTTTGGGGGGACGTGTCCTCAGCTCAGGGATCCTGGGATAGGGCGCACGGCGACCTCGAAGGGACTCGGACGCGCCCGAATGGGTGGCTCGAGCCAGACACCACGCGACTGACGGAGGTAGGAAGCGCGGGCTTCACATGCAAGCATCGACTTACTTCATCATCGCCGGCGCCATCATGGCGTTTTCCTACGCCGTGCAGCTGAGGCTCAAGAACACCTATGCGCGATGGGGGCGAACCCGAAACGCCGCGGGAGTCACGGGCAGCGCGGCCGCTCGCCGCATCCTGGACGCCAACGGGATGCGCGACGTGCGGCTCGAGGCCGTGCGCGGTCAACTCAGCGATCACTATAGATCCGCGATCGAGGACGATCCGGCTCTCGGAGAGCGTCTATTCGGTCCCTAGCGTCGCCGCCGTGGCCATCGCCGCCCACGAAACGGGGCACGCCATTCAGGATCGCGAGGGCTACAAACCACTGGTGCTGAAGCAGGCGGTGATCCCGCTGGCGACACTGGGCGCCCGGTTCGGTCTTCCGGCCGCGTTGATGGGCGCGATGTTCGGTTCTCAGACGCTGGTGCAGCTCGGCGTCCTGGGATACGCGGGCGCACTCGTGCTCCAGTTTCTCGCGCTGCCGGTGGAGTTCGACGCCAGCAAGCGGGCGCTCGGCCAGCTCGAGCGCCTCCAACTGATCAGCGCCCAGGAGAGAGCATCGGTCAGATCCGTCTTGCGGTCGGCCGCCTTGACGTACGTGGCGAGCGCGGCCTCTTCCGCCGTCTACGTGTTGTACCTGGCTGTTGCGGGTGGCCGCTGGCTGCTGGGAAAACCGATACCACGATAGTGACGTGAGGTACCAAGAGATCCCGCTCATGCGGTGATTCGGATCCACAACGCAAAGGAGGACGAGAAAGTGACAAAAGAACCGAACGAATACGCCATGGGCTGGGCGGCGATGTCGGTCACGGTGATCTGGGCGCTCACCGTGCACGGTCGCGACATCGCCGTGGCGGGGGAGCGCGCCCAACGCGCCAGGGGTTGAAGGGAGTTCGAGGACCGTGGCCGCAGGCTCAAGGAAGGTCATCTACGCCGCGCTGATCGGGAACGCGCTGATCGCGGTGACCAAGGCTGTCGCTGCGTTCCTGACCCGCAGCTCGGCGATGTTCTCCGAGGCCATCCACTCCTTGGTGGACACCGGCAACCAGGCCCTGCTGCTGTACGGCCTGCGCCGGGCGAAGAAGCCGCCCGATGAGCGTTTCCCCTTCGGCCACGGTAAGGAGGTCTACTTCTGGAGCTTCATCGTTGCGATCCTGATCTTCGCGGTGGGCGCCGGAATCTCGATCTACGAGGGCGTCAAACACCTGCTTCACCCCGTTCCGATCGGGGACCCCACCGTCAACTACGTGGTCCTGGCGCTGGCGATGGCGTTCGAGGCGGTGGCGTGGTACTTCGCCTGGCGAGAGTTCGCGAAGGTCAAGGGCGGCTTCGGCTACATCCGGGCGGTGCAGCGGGCGAAGGACCCTTCGATCTTCGTCGTCCTCTTCGAGGACACGGCGGCGATGCTGGGTCTGGTCGTGGCCTTCCTGGGCATCTACCTCGGACAGGTCACCGGGAACCCCCACTTCGACGGCGCCGCCTCCGTAGTCATCGGCCTCATCCTCGGCGGCACCGCGATCTGGCTCGCCGTCGAGACCCACGGCCTGCTGATCGGGGAGGGCGCCAATCCGGAGGTGCTGGCCGCCATCCGGGAGGTGGTCGGCCGCGCGAGCGCCATCGACGAGATCTACGAGGTGACGGCGACGCACATGGGCCCCGAGTACGTGGTGGCCAACCTGAGCGTCAGTTTTACGAGCACCGCGACGGCGGCCGAGGTGGAGTCCGCGGCCGCCCAGCTCGACCGCGACCTCAAAGCCGCGCTGCCCCGGGTTCAGCGCGTTTTCTTCGAGGCTCAGGCGGGAACCCCCAACGTCTCGTGAGCGTTGCCGACCCCGCGTGGCTGAAGAGCCTGGCGGGTCCCCCTCGTTTCTCCCCGGTAATCCCCTCGTTTCAGGGGATTCGCCGCTCCGTGGCGAGACGTAGCGTTGTCACGGTCGGCCCCGAGCGTCGAGCGCTGTCGAGCGCTGGAGTTGGGGAGGCCGACCGAGCGTGGGGGGATGACGTGAACGAGACTCCATCTGAGATCCCGGACGTCGAGCAGGGCCCTCATCCCAGAGTGCCTGAGGAGGACATCGCCTGGCTGCTGGTCGGGGGTGGCGTCGTGGGCGCCCTGATCGCCCTGGTCCGCGACCGCCGCGGGCTCGCGGACTGGCTATTGCCCGTCGGTCTGGTCGGTGCCGGTCTGGCAATTCTCCTCGAGCGGCGTCAGGCGCATCTCGACGACGCTCAAGAGAACATCCTGGCGGAGCTCGACTCCCTCGACCCGATCGCCCGAGCGCAGGTGCTGACGGCCGTTGCCGAGCAGCAGCTGCGTTGGGAGCGCTGAGCGACGGAATGAGCCGGGCCGGCGCGCCGGTGGGCGGCTCAGGCTGAGGCCATCGAGGGCAGGCCTCCACCCTAAGGAGATTCGCAATGAAACGATGCTTCAAGCCATGTGCGGTCGCTATGCTGCTGGGACTCATCGCCGGTTGCGCCAGTGCACCTCTGAATTTTCCTCGCGAGGAATCGGTGGCGATCGCGGATACGTCGAGTACCCGGCAAGCGCAAGAGGTTGCCGAGTGGCTGGACAGCAGGCCCGATGTCGATGGGTTCTACCCGCTCAGCGAGGGCTTCGACGCATTCGGTGCGCGTCTTGCGTTGATGTCTGTCGCCGAGGTCAGCATCGACGCGCAGTATTTTCTGATGAAGCCTGACAACGCTGGGCTCGTTTTTGCGGCCAAGCTGCTGGCAGCGGCGGACCGTGGCGTACGCGTACGGTTGCTGCTCGACGACATCTTCACCACGGTTGAAGATGTCGATCTGGCAATGCTCGATGCCCATCCGAGTATCCAGGTCCGCATATTCAATCCCCTAGCCCGCAAGGGCCTCTTTGCGCTCAACTACATTGGGCATTTCAATCTGGCCAACCGTCGGATGCACAACAAGACATTTGTCGTCGACAATCAGGTCGCGGTGGTCGGCGGGCGTAACATCGCCGTGGAGTATTACCAGCTGGAGACGACCGGGGAGTTTGTCGACTTCGACATGCTGAGTACCGGCCCTATCGTCAGGGATGTGTCGAGCTCGCGGTGCCGATGAAGGCGTTGTTCGCTGAAGATAGCAGCGAGAAGATCGAGCGAGCTCGCGCCCAGCTGACGCGTGAGATGGAGGAGGCGGGTAACAGCATCTACGGCGATGCCATCAATACGCCGCTGATGAGACGTTTCTTCGAGCAGTCGCTGGATCCGTATATAGCGCACGCGCGCCTTATTACGGACGATCCACAAAAGCTCCTGGAGGACGTATCGGGCGACCAGCAAGTCGTCGTCAACGAAATGCGCGAAGCACTGTCCGCGGCGCAGCGAGAGATCTACATCTTCACGCCCTATTTC
This sequence comes from uncultured Acidimicrobiaceae bacterium, assembly GCA_947258635.1. Lineage (GTDB taxonomy): Bacteria > Actinomycetota > Acidimicrobiia > Spongiisociales > UBA5794 > JAHEJX01. The sequence goes on along the minus strand of CAMYJM010000317.1, from coordinate 299 downwards.
ATCCCGAGAAAACGCGGCATCGAGTTCATCGAGGAGCTGCGCGCGAATGGGATACGCATCGTACTTCTGACCAATTCACTGGCGACCAACAATCACATCCCGGTGCATTCTCACTACTCGTCGTATCGCAAGGACGTGCTCAGGGCTGGCGTCGAGCTATGGGAGGCGCGTCCCGACGCAGCGAAGATCACCACGCCGGACGGGCAGACTGAACTGGATCAGCTCACGCTGCATACCAAGGGTATCCTGATCGACGGCGAACGTATCTTCGTTGGCTCGCTGAATCTCGATCCACGATC
>CAMYJM010000316.1 GCA_947258635.1 uncultured Acidimicrobiaceae bacterium | reverse complement strand
TGATGAACTTCTGGTGGGATCCCGATGGGATTCCTGGTGGGAGCCTGGTGGGTGATGCTTGGGTCGAGCCGTGCACCTCGGAGCCGACGCCGGGGACGCAACCGATCGGTTTGGTGTATGAGCTGATCGGGGATTACGACTTTGTGGATCCGGTGCCGGTGGGCGTTCCCGATGGGATTGGGTTGGCGGGGGCGCAGTCGTTCGTCGATGTGGTGCCGCCGGATCCGTTGGTGACGTCTCTGGTGTCGCCGGTGACCGGGGTGGTGATCGATGTTGAGATCCGGGTGGTGGCGGTGGCGATCGAGTGGGGTGATGGCGCGGTGGTGACGATCCCCGAGTCGCAGTTCGATCTGTTCGCTCCGCATCCTGAGGGGGTGGTGGGGCATCGGTGGGAGACGATGGGCGATTACGTGATGGGGGTGGACTATGTGTGGTCGGCACGGTGGCGGGTAGGCGGGGGCCCATGGCAGGTGGTGGCGGTGCCGGATACGCAGTGGTCGTCGCCCTATCGGGTTGACGAGATCGTTGGGCGCCGCCGCGGTTGAGCGTGCGGTCCCGAAAGGGGCAGCGCATCGCGAATCGCTCAGTCGACGGCGATCCACAGAGACCGCGAGCGCGCCACACAGGTGCCGTCCGCGGCGAAGGCTGCCGAGGAAGCGCCGCGTTTGCGGCCGTTCCAGCCCAAGGCCCAATCACCCGACCAAGCCACGAGCGCATACGCCGCGCCCGGTTTGAGGGGTTCGGTGACTTCAACGGCGAGTTGCACGGTATAGGCGGTGCGGCGGCCGCCGTCGTAGCAGGCGAACCAGGCGGCCGTGCAGTCCAGCGCGGCCCAGAGCACCCCCTCGTCGACTGCGCCGCCACCGTCCGTGGCCCAGTCGGGAACCCACCAGTCGGTGGCAAACCGGCCGTCCTCCAGAGGCCCGGCATGGACCTGCATCGAGCCCGGCTGCAGCCCGCACGAAAAGCAGTGGGGGACAGGATGCAAGTCGCCCGGCGCCGGAAACCTGCCACGAGCGGCGGCCGCGGCGGCGATTGACACCGGCGCGGTGGCCGCGAATTCCGGTTGCCATCGTGTCGCTTCGAGGATCAATCGCGGGTCGCCGCCGGTGGAGTCGAGGAGCCGGAGCACCTCATCGGCGGCCACCACGTCGAGGTCCACCCCGATGGGTATGGGTGCTTTGATAGCCACGGTCGCCGGCCACCCTGTCGCCGCGGCGAGTTGGGCCGCCGTCCAGCCGCCCTGGCCACTGCCGCTGGGACCCTGGAAGCGCGAGTCGATTCGGATCGTTGTCATCGCCGCCCGGACCTTAGAGCCGCGACGGGGGAGCGAGACTCGGGACGCGCCAAGGGGGGCACGAGCGCGGCTCCCGGGCCGCCGCGGTACACCGTTGCCGGGGCGCCGCCCAGCCGGGACACCCGGCGCTCCCCGGTCGGTTCGACGAAGCCCGCGGTCGCCAGCACCTTGCGCCGGAAGTTGGCCAGGTCGAGTTTGACCCCCCAGACGGCCTCATATATCTGGTGCAGCTCGCCGAGGGAGAACTCGTCGCCGGCCAACGTGGTCGCCAGCGTCGTGTACTCGAGTTTGGCGCGAGCCCGCTCGACCGCCGTCTCCACGATGGCTGCGTGGTCGAACGCCAGCTCGCGCATCGTCGCCTCTTCGACCGGGAGCCATTCTGCGGCGGCGGCGTCGGTGCCCGCCGTCGGGGTCGGCATCGAGCGGCTCAACCCGAGGTAGGCCACCGACACCACTCGCATCCGCGGATCGCGGTCGACGGCGCCGAAGGTGGCGAGCTGCTCGAGGTGGACTCCGGGCATGGCGGCGGCCACCAGCCCGGTCTCTTCGGCCAGCTCGCGATGGGCGGCCGCCTCGATCGATTCGTCGGCGTGGACAAAGCCGCCCGGGAGGGCGAGCCGGCCGGCGAACGGCTCGAGCCCGCGGCGGATCAGCATCACGTTGAGCGTATCCGTGGCGGCGAGTAGCACGATGTCGACCGTCACCGCGAACGGCGGGAACTCGGTGGCGTCGTAGCCGGTCGGCCCCATCACGCGATCCCGGCGGTGGCCGCGCGCCGCCAGCGAGCCAGGCCGACGAACGCCATCACGAGAAACAACACATAGAGGGCGGCGAACATGGAGGCGCCGGTCGCGGCGTAGAGCGCAATCGCCGACACGTTGACCGGGCCGATCCAGAGCCACCACGACTCGACCTTCTTGCGCGACAGCAGCACCATCGCCACCACCGATGCCGCCACGATCGAGGCGTCCCAATAGGTGTAGAGGGCCGACTCCCAGCCGGCGTCGAGCGCCCAGCCGAGCACGATCGTGAAGGCGATCATTGCCACCAGGGCGCCGGCCCGGGTGCGGTTCGTGAGCCGGCTGACTGCCAGCTCGGTGCGGTTCTCGCCGCCCCGGGTCCACTCCCGCCACGCCCAGAACTGGATGGGCAGGTAGTAGGCCCAGTGCAGCAGCGTCTGGCCGACGAGGCCGATCTCCCAGAAGAACCAGCCCATCAGGGTTACCGAAATGATCCCGACCGGCAGCGCCAACACGTTGCGGCGCTGGGTGATCCACACCGACCACAGCGATGTCGCCGTGCCGGCGAACTCCACGGGGCCCGGTGCCACCTCCGGTGCGAAGCGGAGCGTCGCTGCCCAGTAGGCGAGGCAGGCCAGGAGCGATCCGGCGGCGGCGACTGTGGCGTGGCGATGTTCCCAGCGGCGACCGAACCACGGCGCCGGCTGGGCGATCGTTGCTGCCGTCATCGTTCTCCTGCCTACGTGAGCGGTTCGAATGTGGTCACTTCATCGATGGCCGCGGCAGCCGCCCGCAGCCGGGCGTCGGGGTCGCCCTCGAGCACGGTGAAGGGCACGCCGCCGGCCTGCACCAGCTCGACGGTCGCCTCGTGCATGGCCGAGCGCACCGCGCCCGATTCGCGGGTGCCGTCCTGAACCCAGGGGAAGTCGGGCGAGCAGATGAGGTAATGGTCCGGCCGATGGTCGGCGGCGAACGCCTCGACCTCGGGATCGCGCACGCCGAGATAGCGCCGGTGCCACACGGCCGTGGCCAGCGCGTCCGTATCGAGGATGACGACGCCCCGAGTCGCCCGCCGTGCCAGGTCGGCTTCGACCCGATGATGGGTGGCGGCGATGCGACGGAATTCGGCGGAGCCCCATCCCGGGTCGGCCAGGTAGCTGCGGCCCTCCCAGTACCAGCGGCCGTATTCGGGCACCCATACGGTGCCGAGCCGGGATGCGAGCGCCCGTGCCAGGGTCGTCTTGCCGGTCGACTCGGCCCCGACGACGACGACCCGGCGTGCCAGTGCTGCCCGGGCGGCCGGTATCAACCAATGAAACTCGCCGCGGAGGTCCTGGCGTATCCGGGTGGCGGAGATCGGCCGGCTGTTGCGCTCCGGGTCGACGGCGACGTGCGCCGATCCCATCGCCGCGGCCCAGCCCGGTCCCCATGGCTCCGATGTGAAGGCCACAGCCGGGGGCCGGGGGAGAAGCTCCAGCGCCCTTTGCGCCCAGGGCTCGTTGGCCTGGGGCAGATCGTCGGGGGTGACGACGATCGAGACATGGGGCGGGATGTCTTCCTCGAGCCACCGCGCCCGGTCGGCGGCGGGCAGCGTCTGATCCGAATGGTCGCCGAGCAGCACGTAGAGGTGATCGACTTGGGAAGCCCCGGTTTCGATGAGCCGGAGATGGCCGAGATGGGGTGGGTTGAACTTCCCGACTGTGACTCCGATTTGGCGTTCCACACCCCCAAGATATAGTCAACATGACTAAAAGTCAAGATGAGCATTACTAACCTCGGCAACCAGTTGGCGTGGGTGTTGCCCGGCGCCGCGGGTGACCCCGCCGCGCCGCGGCCGCGGTAGCCGCTAGGCGGAGGTGAGAGCGTCGCGCAAGATCGAGACCCGTTCGGGCACGACCTTGAACCAGGCCCACTTGCCCCGTTGGGTGCGCTCGAGCAGGCCGGCGTCGGTGAGGATCGAGAGGTGATGGCTCACCGTGGGCTGGCTGCGG
>CAMYJM010000315.1 GCA_947258635.1 uncultured Acidimicrobiaceae bacterium | reverse complement strand
TTCGTTTGGCGCGACGTGCGGAGGAATCGTCACCCGTCATCTGGTACTCGGTGGCGTCGGTCGTGTGGCTGGTGCTCACCCATGTCGTCGGCAACATCCCCGGCCTGAGCGGCTACACCGGTCAGCTGCAGACTTCGTTCTACCGCTCGAGCCTGAGCGGCTTGTGGCTGGCGTCGGCAAGTGTGGCGATCGTCTACTACGTGGTGCCCCGACTCGCCGGCCGCCCCGTGCTGGGCGGTACCAGACTCTCGGTGCTCGGCCTCTGGTCGCTTGGGTACGTGTGGGCGATGACCGGGCCGGCGGAGCTCACCTTCGGTGCCGCCGGCGATTGGTTGGAGACGATTGGAGTGCTGTTCTCGATCGTGCTGTTCCTGCCGATCCTCATCATCGCCACCGATCTGGCCTACGCCTTGCGGGGAGCCTGGTCGAACGTGCGAGATCGCGTCGCTTTGCGCTTCGTCATGGCCGGCCTTGTCATGTTCGCTGTGTTCGCGACGTTCAATCTGGTGCAGGCGTTGCGAGCGTCGGCGGCGGTGGTCGGTTTCACCGATTGGGTCGGTGCCATTGAGGCCCTCGTCATCTTCGGTCCCTTCACCCTGATTCTCTTCGGCCTGTTTCGCCTGGCCGCTCCCGACGTCTTTCGCGGGCACCCTCGCTCCGGCATCCTCGGGCACCGGGTCTTCCTCGCCGGTCTCATCACCATGGTCGGCGCTATGGCGGTTGCCGGTGTTCAAAGCGGTTTCACCTGGGTGGGTGCGGCCAACTCGGCCGAGTTCGTCAACCTCGGTCAGGGTTGGGTCTCGACCCAGGCCCCGCTCGCCGGCAACTACATAGTGCAGCTGGTCGGCCTCGGAATCCTGGCGCTGGGAGCCGCGCTGAGTCTGCGCTCCGCTATGAGCAGGGGCCCTGCAGCACTTGCCGGGAACGCGATACCCGCCGCGGATATCGAACCCGAACTGGCCCTGGATGTGGTGCCCGGCGCCTCGAAAGTCCTCCGGTACTCGGTGGGGTTCTTCACGTTGGTGGCTCTCGTGATCTTGGTGCTCCCGGCCTTCGAGAGTGCCGATCCCACGCAGCTGGCGGATCGCAGCAGGACGTCCGGGCCGGGGGGATTGGACACCGACGGTCGGGCGGTTTACTTGCAGGAAGGCTGTGCGTACTGCCACACGCAACAGGTGCGGCCCATTGTCACCGACGTCGGCCTCGGCGCCGTGAGTGTGCTCGGCGACTACGCCAAAGAGACCCCCGTGCTCATCGGCGTCCAGCGATACGGGCCCGATTTGATGCACCTCCGGGAGCGGTCCGGCGCTGAAGCCGTCGAGACTCGGCTGCAGAGGCCACAGGAGGCGAGGCCGTGGTCGCTGATGCCGGATTACGGCTACCTGAGCGCCGGCGACCGAGCCGCCCTCGTCGCCTACCTCGTCGGGGAGGGATGACGTGGACGAGATACTCCAACAGTTGGAGGCGTCGTTGAGCGTTCCTGCCGGTTTGCTGGCGCGGGCCGCTGCCGCCCGCGCCGGGGCGAGCGGTACGACGGCGGAGGCGATCGTCCGGGGATGGGGCGGCGAGGACGTTGCCATCCCGGACCCGGCGCCCGCTGATCCCCCGCCTGCCGCCGAAGCCGCGTCGGTTCCCGAGGCCGCTCCCGAGCCGGCGCCGACGGCGCCCGCCGCGGACGCCGTGCCGGAGGTGCCGGCACCGGTATCCGCCGCGGAGGAGACAGCTCCTGAAGCCGAGGAGACGCCCGAGAGCGAACAGGCAATCGGGGCCGTCCTCGCCGGGTTCCCGGCATGGCTTTCGGCGGCGGTTCTGCTGATCCCGATGGTGGCGCTCGCCTACGTGCTCATCGCCCCGAATGGTCCCGGCTGCGGCGCTTCGGGCCAGCTGGCGATCGATCCGGAGACCGGCCTCGCCGAGAACTGCGACGGCACGGAGTACGGCGTCGAGACGTTCAGTTTCTACACGACGGGTGAAGATCTCTACACCAGCGCGGGTTGTGCCGCCTGTCACGGCCCCGCCGGCGGCGGGGGCACCGGCCCGGCGATGACCGGCGGCGCGGTTCTCGTCACCTTCCCCGCCGAGTCCTGTACCGACCATGTGAGCTGGATAGCTCTGGGCACGGCGAAGTGGCCCGACGCTACGTATGGGGCGAACAACACCGCGCTCGGCGCATCGGGGGCAGCCATGCCCGGGTTCGAGGACAGGTTGACCCCCGAGGAGCTGGCGTCGGTCGTGATATACGAGCGGGTTGCGTTCGGGGGCCAGTCCCTCGCCGACGCCGAGACCGATTGCGGCGTCGACGAGCTCGAGCTGGCCGGCGGCTGAACCTCCACCGTCTCGGGGGTCTCTCGTTCCCCTGGTGGTTGTGAGGGGCCGTCATGTTTCGACTGGTCCGGGTGAGTTCTCGGCGAGGTGCCATGGCGTCGCCCCCGCGACTCCGGGGCGCATAGCCCGAAGGCGCGCGTAGCATCGCGGGACATGGTTGCCCGACCCAAGATCCTGTTCGCTTGCGGGGCGCTCGTCATCACAGCATGCTACGCGAGCGCGGCCGATCCAGTCCCGGCTGCTCCGGCGGCGCCGATCCCGGCCACCACCGTGAGCCGTCCGCCGCTTGCGCCGGCGCCCTCGACTTCACCGCCGCCGACAACCCGCGCCCCGTTGTCGCTGGTTGAGCTCGATCTGTGGGCCTTCCCGGGGCCGGATCACTACGAAGGTGACGTGCTCACGTTCCAGGTGCCGATTGGTGGCTTCGGCACCTACTCGGTGGGCGAGATCGCGGTGTCCGTCGACGGGGCGCCACTCGACTCGGAACCCACCCTCAGCCTCGATCCGCTGCTCGGCGATGTGCTCGTCTTTCCCAACGCTTTCGCCACGGACGGGGAAGTCGGCGGGCACTGGGTGCAGGTGACCGGGACACTCGATCCGGAGCGACGCATCGACATCACCCAGCAGATCGTGGTGCGGCCGGCGGCCGGGCGCCCCCGCCAGGAGGTGAACACGAAGTGGGCCGTCGCGAAGACGCACTGCTGCAACGTCACCTATCTGGAGGAGAGCGCCGCGGCGCGAGATCTGGCCGAGGTGGTAGCCGTCGTCGACGAGTCGGCTCGGCAGGTCGAGGAGCACTTCGAGCTGACGCTGCCCCGCGTCGACTTCATCCTCATCGACACTTTGTGGGGCAATGGGGGCTACGCCGGGGAGGAGGTTGTCGTCTCCTATCTCGACCGCGATTACAGCCCGGGCCGGGGCCCGACGTTTCGCCAGACGGTGCTCCATGAATTGGCCCATGCCATCACCGACCAGGTCGAGCACGCCACGCCGTGGCCGCTGATCGAAGGGGTTGCCGTCCAATTCACCGGAGGGCACTTCAAGCCGGAGCCGCTGGGAGCCCGCGCCCGGGCTCTCGACGAACGAGGCGAGCTGCCCTCCCTGGCCGAGTTGTTCGACGGCTTCCGCGACATGCAGCACGAGTCCCGCTACGTCGCCGCCGGTTCGTTTTCCGAATACGTCGTCGCGACGTTCGGCCTGCCGGCACTGCTCGACGTGCTCGATTCCGAACTGGACCTGGCCGGCAGCGACTGGCTGGCCGCCGCCGCCGACGAGGCCCTGGGCATCGATCTGGCTGCGCTGCAGGCGGGCTTCGCAGATTGGGTTGCCGGCCACGAGCCCGCCACGCAGACGCTGGACCTGGCGCTGACCATCTCCCTCCAGGAGGCGCGGCGGACATTTCAATCCCGCCACGACCCGTACCCCAATTATTTCGTCTTTCCCTCGGTGACCGAGACGGGTCAGGACGCGCTGGCGATGAGGGATCCGCGCAGCCCCCGGCTGGTTGCGGTCGAGGCCCTGATCGCGTACGCCCAGGATCTCATCATCACGGGTGATCTCGAGGCCGCGTCGCTGGCGGTCGCCGAGGTCGAGCGAGTGGTCGCCGAGGGCACCGTGGGCGTCGGGCTCAGCGCCGAGTTCCTGTCGGTCGCCGAGGCGCTCGATGAGGCCGGATATGAGCTTCTGGCGTACGAGCCGGGGGCCTC
>CAMYJM010000314.1 GCA_947258635.1 uncultured Acidimicrobiaceae bacterium | reverse complement strand
CCCGCGAAGCGGCCGACCGAAACTCGCGGCCCGAGAACACCGATCGGTGGCTCGACGAGCTGCAGCAACAGCGCCGGATCGTCCCGATGCGGGTGGCGGGGCGCGCCACTTATGCCGCGATCGAGGACGTAGCCCGACTCCGCGACGCGCTCGGGGTGGCGCCACCTCCCGGCGTTGCCGAATCGCTTCTCGAAGCGGTCGCCGATCCGCTCGGCGACGTGGTCGCCCGCTACGCCAGAACTCATTGCCCGTTCCCGGCGGCGGCGGCCGCCACCACCCTGGGGCTCCCCCTTGCCGCCGTCACTGAGGTGCTGGGTCGCCTCGAACAGGCCGGCCGCGTCAGTCGCGGCGCCTACCGGCCCGGAGGCGGAGGCGAACACGATTGGGTGGATGTCGAGGTGCTCCGCCGCTTGCGACGCCGCTCCCTGGCCAAGCTGCGGCGCGAAGTCGAGGCGGTCGAGGAAGCAACGTTGGGTCGCTTCCTGCCGGCGTGGCACGGCATCGGCCGCACGTCTTCCAGCTCGACGCGGCTCAGCGATGTGCTGCGGACTCTCCAGGGAGCGGCTCTCGCCGCCAGTGAGCTGGAAAGCTCGATCCTGCCGGCCCGCCTCGCCTACCGCCCGGCCATGCTCGACGACCTGCTGGCCTCCGGCGATGTCGTGTGGGTCGGCCGCCAGCCGCTCGGCGTCAAGGACGGTCGGATCGCCCTCTACTTCCGTGAGAAGGTGCCGCTCCTGCACTGGGACATCGCCGCCGAACCACCGGCGGGCCCGATCCACGAGCGGATTCGCGATCACCTGGCGGGTCGCGGGGCCTCCTTCTTCCACGATCTCTACGCCGCCGCCGAAGGCGGCGACCCAGCCGAGGTGGTGCGAGCGCTGTGGGATCTCGTCTGGGCGGGCGAGGTCACAAACGACACGTTGGCGCCGCTACGGGCCTTCCTACGGGGACGCCGCGGCACGCACGGCCGCGGGCGCCCTCGAGTGTCCACAACGACGCCGCCGGCGGCTTCGGGGCGCTGGTCGCTGGTGAGTGAGCTGTTGCGCCGGGATGAACCGGTGGCTATCGAAGCCCGCGGGGCCGCCCTGGCTGAACAGCTCATGACCCGACACGGCGTCATCACCCGCGATGCCGTCCTTGCCGAAGGCCTACCCGGCGGCTTCTCGGGCCTGTACCCGGTCCTCACCGCACTCGAAGACGCCGGCAAAGCCCGCCGCGGCTACTTCATCGAGGGCCGGGGCGGCGCCCAGTTCGCCCTGCCCGGCGCCGTGGACCGCCTGCGCGCCATCGAGGACACCGGCATCGTGACGATGAGCGCGGTCGATCCGGCGAATCCGTACGGGGCGGCGCTCCCCTGGCCCGACGGCGACTTCGGCACCCCGGCGCGACGAGCCGGGGCGGCCGTCGCGCTAGCGGACGGCGAGCTGGTCGCCTACCTGGAGAAGGGCGGTAGAAAAGCTCTCACGTTCGGCCGCGATCAGGCAACTATCGCAGCAGCCCTCATCGAGCTGATGTCGCGGCGCTCCCGACCGAGGGCTCTCGAGCTCATCGACGGGCAATCGGCCGGAGCCAGCGCGGTGGGCACCACGATGGTCGGCGCCGGGCTGAAGATCGGCTACAAGGGCCTCACCCTGCCGCCGGCGCGGCCCTAGACCCCGGCCACCGGTAGGCTGGGGATATGGCCCGGGGCGGCTTGACAGACGGACGTATCGCAGACGGACCTTTCGCAGACGGCCGCGGTGTTGCTGCCCGAGACGGGCGGGTTCTAGCGCCGCAGACGCTCCGCATGCTGCGTCGCGTCTTCCACCAGATGAACCGCGCCATGGTGCTGCTCTGGCGAGTTGGCTTGGGGCGTTTTGCCGACATGTGGCCGCAGGGATTTGGCCGGCTGCTGGTGATCGAGCACACCGGCCGCCGCAGCGGGGCCCGCTACCTCGCCCCGGTGAACTACACGACGGCCGGCAGCGATGTCTACTGCATTGCCGCGTTCGGGGAACGCACCGACTGGTACCGCAACCTCCTCGCGGCGCCGAGCGCCGCAGTGTGGCTTCCCGATGGACGCTGGGAGGCGACGGCGACCGACGCTTCGAACGATCGGCGGCGGCTCGATCTGGTGCGCAAGGTGCTCGTCGACTCCGGGTTCGCCGCCCCTCTCTTCGGGCTGCACCCCCGCCGCATGTCAGACGAGACCCTGGCGGCGGTGACGGAAACGTATCTCCTGGTACAGATCAGCCCGTTGCGGCGCCAGCCTGCAAAGCCCGGCCCCGGTGATCTGGCGTGGGTCTGGTTGCCCATCGGCGCCGTCGTCGCCGTGCTCCTGTTGCGGCGCCGCTCGAGGTGACGGGTGCCGCCGTCAGTCCGGCCGGCTTGACATCGCCCAGATATCGATGCCGCCCTCGACTGCGTGACGATCGATCTCGGCCAGTTCGGAATCGGTGAATGCGAGGTTGTCGAGGGCGTCGAGGCTGTCCTCGATCTGGGCCCACCGGCTCGCGCCGATGAGCGCCGTCGTCACCCGCTCGTCCCGGAGGACCCACGCGATCGCCATCTGTGCCAGTGTCTGCCCCCGGCCCGCGGCGATCTGGTTGAGAGCCCGCAGCCTGGCGAGATTCTCCTGGTTGAGAAAGCTCTGGCTGAGAGAAGTGTCCTCGGCGGCTCGGGAATCCGCCGGAATCCCGTCGAGGTACTTGCCGGTGAGCATGCCCTGGGCGAGGGGTGAGAATGCGATCACGCCGATGCCCTCATCGGCGGCGACGTCCAGGAGGCCGCCTTCGATCCAGCGATTCAGCATCGAGTAGGACGGCTGATGGATGAGGCACGGGGTACCCGAGCTCTTGAGGATGGCTGCCGCCGCCCGGGTCTGATCAGGGCCGTATGAAGAGATCCCGACATAGAGGGCCTTGCCCTGTTGCACGGCGGCCGTGAGCGCTCCCATCGTCTCTTCGAGCGGCGTTGTGGCGTCGAAGCGGTGCGAGTAGAAGATGTCGACGTAGTCGACGCCCATCCGGGCGAGGCTCTGGTCGAGGCTGGCGAGCATGTACTTGCGCCCACCGCCGCCCTGCCCGTACGGGCCCGGCCACATGTCGTAGCCGGCCTTCGTCGAGAGGACGAGCTCGTCGCGGTAGCGGGCGAGGTCGCCCGCCATGAGCCGGCCGAAGGTCTCTTCGGCCGTTCCGTATTCGGGCCCATAGTTGTTGGCCAAATCGAAATGCGTGATACCGCGATCGAACGAGTTCAGCACCATCTCCCGAGCTGACTCGAACGGGGCCCGGCTTCCGAAGTTCTGCCAAAGACCGAGGGCGATCTTGGGGAGATCGAGACCGCTCCTGCCGCACCGGGCATATGGCATCTGTTCGTAGCGATCGTCCTGGGCACGGTACATGGCGACTCCCGTCTCGACTGCCGAGTCCGGCCATTATGCCCGGCGGTCGCGTTATGGCCAGTTGGCGTCCGGCCGGCCGCGCGCGCAGAATCCAGAGCACACGACCCCGGACCCGGGAGGCGGCATGGCTTCGGCAATCGATGAGCTCCTCGCCGAGATCAGAGCGTTGGGCGCCAGGATCGCTGAGCTCGACGAAGGCGCGGAGCGATCCGGGCTCGAAGAGCGGCGCGAGCAGCTCCGCGCCGACGCCCGCCTCCTCACCGACTCGTCGCGCCCGAAGATCAACCTCGAAGCCGAGCTGGCGGCCGTCAACCAGCAACTGGCGGAAATCGAGACCGTCGCGATCAAGCCGGCCTGGACCGAGCAGTATCGGCTGATCAACGACCCGTCCGCCTATCGCCGGCGGATCAACGAATCGCTCGACGCCAACGAGGCGGCCCGCCGCCAACAACTCGCCGAGCGTCGCGCCGAGCTGCTGGCGGCGTTGCGCGCCCAGTCTCAGTCGGAGGCGTAGCGGCGCAGCTCGCTGAAAGAGTAGATGCCGGTGGAGTGACCGTCGGGGCCGAAGACGAAGCTCACGGCGTAGCTTCCGACCAGAGCCGCCGAGTCGATGGTCACATCCTGATAGGCCGCCGGCGTCCGCTCCGTCGCC
>CAMYJM010000313.1 GCA_947258635.1 uncultured Acidimicrobiaceae bacterium | reverse complement strand
ACAAGAGTCGCCGACAATCGGTTGGGGAGCCGAAAGACCGACGTGAGCAGGTCGGCGGCGGTCGGCACCACCGAAAGCACGATGGTGCCTACGCCCGCGAGCAGCAGCAGCGTCGTGTCGGCGCGTGAGGTGCGCCGCCGGGCGCGCAATACGGCCGCAATCACGAGGATCACAATGCCGAGGATCAGGCCGAAGACCCGAACCGTCAACGCGAGCCTCGCTCGAGTCGGGGCAACCGGCACGGGCAATGGAGATGGTTCACCGGCATATCGTAGACGGCCACGTGCCCGAACCTCTTCTCGCGCACGAGGAAGGGCTGGGCATCGAGGGCGTCCCACGAATCGAGGCGGACGTAGGCGTCTCCGCCGAGAGCGCTGCGGGACCGGCGCGCCGCGACCACGTAGTCGATGCCGTGCTCCTCGAGGAACGCTAGGTCGGGTTCGGCGAACCACCGCTGCGCCGTGTCCAGCAAGGCCAAGGTGGTGGTCAGCCGCTCCGGATATGTATACGGCGTGTCGCCCTCGGTGAGGCTGTTGCGGTGGGCGTAGGCACCGAAGGTCGCCGTGGTCCGCACGTTGGCGAGAATCCAGGAGCCCTCCGGGGTCTGCTCCCGAATCCAGTCCAGTGCGGCCACCTCGACGCGATCCATTCCGCCCCCGACCCAGCGCCGCGGCGCCGTGGCCCAGCCCGCGACGACCGACCCGGCGATGAAGGCGGCCGCCAGAGCCAGCGCCAAGCCTCGCCGGGCATCGCTGAGTCGCCAGCGCCGGCCGGAGAAGGCGGCAACCGCCAAACCCACCACGACGAGCCCGGCATAGGGAAACTCGCGCCGCTGCGGATGAGTCCTGAAGACGTGCATTTCGTAGCGATTGGCAAAGACGAGCCCGATGAGGAAGATAGCTAGCAGGACGAAGGCCGCGGTGACGGCGATGCGGCGGTTTCCCATCAGCCAGGTCACGGCGATGAGAGCAACCACCAGCCCGAAGATGAGAACGGGGGCTTGCCGGGACACGTCCGCCAGAGGCGAACGATCGGCGAACATCGACTCGATGTACAGATCGAAGAGGTGCCCCAGCCGCACCCCGGTCCGAGGGGGCCCGGCCGCGAGGATCGACCTGCCGTTGAGCACCCTGCGCAGCGCCAGGGTTGGATCGCCGACACCGTTGACGAGCTCGTACCCTCCTCCGGTGAGCGCAAACCCGGCGGCGCGCGACCAGAGCCGCAGGCCGGCCAAGAGGCCGAGGCCGGGCACCACCCCCAGCACGAATGCCTGCCGGAACGTCTGGCGCCAGCTGAGCTGACCGAGCACGATCTTGGCCAGCTGGTATGAGGCGATGAACACTACGGCCATCACCACCGTCACTCCGTGGGTCAACCCGCCCAGGACCATCATCACCGCCGCCAACCAGCGCAGCTCCGGCACCCGTTCCGTGTCGGCGGCAATCACGGCCCACAGTGCCAGGAGCCCCAGCGTCATCCCGGCCGCTTCGATGGTGAGTCGCGAGTACTTGACGACGAGCAACGAATGCGCCGGGAACTCGAAGAACAGCAGAAAGACGCCCACGGCGGCGGCGAGGCGACCGGCGAACGAGCGGAAGATGGCCCATGTCGCCACGAGGGCGCCGAACATCAGAGCCAGCGGCAGGAGCTGCAGCGACCTCGTGAAACCAATCCCGGTGAAGGCCCGCAGCGCCCCCAGCCAGGCGAACCCGGCCGTCTTGGTTGCCGCAAAAGCAACTTCTGCGCCGTACTGGAGGTTCGTCTCCGGGAGCCCCCCGGCCTCGAGGATCTCGGCGGTGTCGGCGGCATATCCCCAGGCGGACGCTGTAGCCGGGAGGTTCTGAAATGCCCGGAAAACCGCTATCCCGACCACCCCGGCGATGGTGGCGACGACAACGACAGTTTCCCAATCCGGCCGGAAGCCGCCAAACGCAGCCCTTGCGGAGTCCCAATCGCGGCGGAGCCGGTGGCGGGCGAAACCGGCCAGCACCCCAGTGATCACGACGTTCACCGCGACGATCACGGTCGGCGTGGCGATACCCAAAGAGATCAGCACCAGGCTCACGAAAACCAGCTGCGCAATTGACAGCGCGACGGCCGTGGCCGCCCGCCCCGCCGGCGACAGCCGCCGGCCCACCGTCGGGAGCAATGCGGACATCACCCAGCCGGGCACCAGCTGGACCACCACGAAGAGCGCCAGAGCGAGGGGGGGAGGCATGAAGCCTGCATGGTAGCCAGGGGCCCGGTTGCGCATGGCTCAGCGGGACTGAGTCGCCGGTCACAGCACCGGCAGATGTCAGCGGATCAGCTGGATATCCAGGAGCTCGGGGAACAGGACGGAGTGGTCGAATTCTGGAGCGACGATGAGGAGGCCCTGGCCGGTCGACTTCAGCTTCTTGGATATGAACTGAGCAGAGATCTGGAGCTGGTTGCCCTGACCGGCGTAGGCCACGGTACCGCGCGGGACGAAGAACACGCCCGAGAGATCGAGCACCGCTTGCCCCGCAAACTTGTGTTCAGAGGTGCCCTCGGACCACAGCGCCAGGTCGTCAAACCTGTACGCGGGATCGTTCGGTGCTTGCCACACGAGCTCTCCGGTGCCGCCCCCCAGGTCCAGTTCCGACGTTTCCGACATGTACACGGTTGTCTTGTACAAGTAGAGGTTGGCACTGCCTGCCTTGCCAAGCTCGCCATCGCGCATATAGAAGATGCGCGGGATGTGCGGGATGCCCATGGCGGGCTTGTTGAACTCGAGCGTTGCGCCGGACTGGATGTTGATACTGCTTCTGACTATGACGTCCCCACCGGTGATTCTCACGGCGCCGTTGATACCCAGCCGCGGATGGCAATCGATGTACACATCCTTGTTGTTGATATTGATATTCGCTGCCGGAGGCACCGTGCACGGGTGCCCCAAGGATGTCCACGACTCGAACCCGGCCGGAACAGTCCCCGCAACACCGTAGGCGGCGACGAGCTGGTCGATGTAGGGGGGAGTGGGGGGTGTCTTGGTACAGGGGTTGATGTCGTATCCGGGATCGAAGCTGTAGCCGCCGGGTTTGCAGTTGTAGCGGTAATCTACCGGCGACCGGGTCACTCGCCGCGGCAGCTGCTCTGGCAGAGGGGCCGGAGAATCGAGGGCTGAACTGGTACATGCCGGCTGGTTGCAGCCCGGGTACGGCTGCCCGTCCGCCAGCACCCGGATCTCGCCACAGCCGTCACCGCTGCCCGGGGTGTTGATCTCGCCGGGACAGTTAGCTGGGCCATCGGCGCGGATCAGCCCGTTCGTGCCGTCGATGTCGAGCACACCGTTGGCCGAGCGGCCAACGCCCGAAGAGCCGTCGGAGTCGACGGCGATCCAACCCGGATCGAAGGCCATGTCGACCGGGTTCCAGATGGCGTCGGTGACGATTCCGCCGTCAGCTGCTCCCCCGCCGGCAGCCGATATGGCGTCGCAGTCGTAGCGTTCGAGGATCAGGAGGTTGAGCACCATGTCGGCCGAGTCGCTTGGCGTCGCTCGAGCAACCGCGTGCACTTCAGTATCGCCGGAGGCGGCACCGATCACGTTGGCGAAGAAGAACTGGCGGATCCCGTCGATCTGCACGCCGAGGCGCTCACATCTCTCGCCGTCCTCGGTGTGGATCGCCTGGGTCGTCGCCCCGATCGCCGCCGGATCGAGCAGCGGGTGGCCGTTGGGGACGGGGTACGTGATCGTTGCAGTCCATTGCCCCGAGGTCGCGCTGGTCGATGCGGCCGCAGTGGCGGGCCCACACGACGAAGGAAGCGCCCCGCAGTTGGCCCCGGTGAAAGGCCCGCCCGGCATGTTGAGATCGATGTAGGCCAGCGCGGTTTGGCAGGCGGCCTGGCCGTCGCCGTTCCACAGCTCGAGCGAACCGGCCGTCGCCGCCTGATCACTCACAGTGGTGGAGAGCGCCCGGTCGGCCCGCAACCCGGCGAGATCGAGCACGAAGGCGGCGATGGCGAGAAGCAACACCATCGAGCCGGCAACGATGAGGAGCACCGCACCTCTCTCGGAGCCGCGCAGAGCCTTCATTGGAGCCGCTCGTAGCGGGAG
>CAMYJM010000312.1 GCA_947258635.1 uncultured Acidimicrobiaceae bacterium | reverse complement strand
CTCGAAGTATCTACTGATACTCCTTCGCTCGCCGGACTGTGGCAGATGACGATGAGATTCCGCAGATCCATCCACAGTGATTACTCAGCAAGCTCCTAGCCGTTCGTCCCGAAGAACCTCACCGACTGCAGCGCGAGCTCATCGTACGGGGCTTTGCCGTCGTACTGCTCGGCCGGGTATGTGGAGCGGACTTCGATCGTGACCTTGGTGGTCTCCAGGCTGCCGATGGAGATGCGCTGCGGATCGCTGTTGTCCTCCATCGTCATCGGGAATTCGATCTGCAAGTCGTCGACCTTGATGACGAGTGACTTGATGCGGTAGTTGCGACGCAGCCTCTCCTCGTCCTCGACGTTCTGCAGTTCGATCTCGGTGATCTGGACCGGCTGGGTGAAGGAGAATTCGAGCCGAGCGTCGTTGCCCCGCAGACTGAAGTCGTTCCAGTATGTGTCCGGGTCGCCGTCGATCAGGTTGCTCGCCGCGAACCCGGGGAACGAGGAGCTGGCTTCCACCTCGAAGGGCACGAGGTTCTTGACATTACGCGGCTCCGTCGTGGTCGGCCCGGCCAATGTCGTCGTCGGCTCGTTCGGCGCGTCCCCGCGCAGATTCAACAGCAGCACCGCGATCAGAACGAACAACAGCACACCCCCGATGACCGTCAATGCGCGTCCCCCGGGCGTGGCGCGAATCATCGGCGCCGGGGCGACGGGGAGCGGTCCGGACCCGAGCCGGGCGCCGCATTGCTCGCAGTGACGATTGTGCGCCGGATTGCCCGTTCCACAGGAGGTGCACACAACCGTGGCCAGGGGCGCCTCGACCTCCGCGGCCACCGGAGTCGCCTCGGCGGGCGGCCCCGTGGGAGCGGGCTCCGCTGCCGGTGTATCTCCGGGAGGGGGCGGTCCGTCCTCCAATTCGAACGCCTCGAAGAGGTCGTCGAACGGATCGATCGTGTTGCCTTCGTCCACCAAGTCCTCGCAAGCGCCTTTTTCCGAGTCGATTCTCGCCCGAGCGCTATTGTGCCACGAATGCCACTGATTGCAGCGATACGTGAGGCGGAGCAGTGGACGACCGCCAATCTCCTTGGGGCCCTGTTGCTGGCTGCCGCGATCGTGGTGGCCGCGTACTGGCTGCTGAAGCGATATCTGCGCGACTAGCGGTTGGTCGGCCGGCGATTTGTGTCGTACCCCGGCGATACCCTCGTGACCAAGGGTGAGAGCCCGGCCCAACCGCCTGATGACCAATCCGAGGTGATGATGTCGTACGTGTGCTCCAAATGCTCGTATCGCACGAGCAAGTGGGTGGGGTTCTGCCACCAGTGCCAACAACGTTCCATGGTTGAGGTAGCGGACACGCCCGGCGGTGGTGCCCGGCTCGAAGCCGTCGCGGTGAGTCTGGCGGCGGACGAGCAGACCCGGCGGCGCGCGGTCGGCATCGATGAGGTGGATCACGTGCTCGGCGGTGGCTTCGTGGACGGCGCCGTGGTGCTGTTGGGCGGTGAGCCCGGGATCGGCAAGAGCACACTGCTGCTCCAGATGGCGGCGGCACGGCGAGCCGGCGGCGCCGCCGCGGGCCGGGTCCTCGTTGTCACCGGCGAGGAATCCATCGGCCAGGTGGGTTTGCGGGCCCGTCGCATCGGGGCGGCCTTACCCGATGTCGAAGTCGCGGCAACGCGTGGCGTCGCCGGGGCCGTCGCCGCCGTCGCCGCCGGCGACTACCGCCTGGTGATAGTGGACTCGATCCAGACGATGGTGGCCGATGACGTCGACGGCGCCGCCGGCGGCGTTGCCCAGGTGCGGGAGTGCACGGCGCGTCTCATCGCCGCCGCCAAGAGCAGCGGAACGGTGGTGGTTGCTGTGGGCCACGTCACGAAAGATGGTGCCCTGGCGGGTCCCAAAGTCGTGGAGCACATGGTCGATGTCGTGCTCCACCTCGACGGCAGTGATTTTGCCGGGCTGCGGTTCCTCCGCTCCCTCAAGAACCGTTACGGCTCAACCGATCGCGTCGGGATCTTCGAGATGACGGAAGAGGGGTTGCGGGAGGTCCCCGACCCGGTGGGCTGTCTGTTGTCGGGCCCCCGGGGAGTCGCCGAAGGCACCGTGCTGTTTCCGTCGGCACAAGGAAAGCGCCTGCTCCTGGTCGAGGTGCAGGCTCTCGTCATTCCCACCAGAGCACCCCAGCCGCGACGCAGTTTCAAGGGCGTCGAGGGCGCGCGGGTCCATCAGATCCTGGCTGTGCTCGAGAAGCACGCCAACCTCTCGTTCTCCGATCAGGAGGTCTATGTGAGCCTGGCCGGCGGGATCAAGGTCAAGGAGCCGGCATCCGACCTGCCGGTGGCGCTGGCGCTGGCGTCATCGCGACTCGACCGGCCGATCGGCGAGATTGCCGCCTGGGGCGAAGTGGGGCTCGCCGGCGAGCTGCGCGCCGTGGGGCGGAGCGCGGCCCGCTTCGAACAGGCGTCGCGCCTGAGCGTGCCGCTGGTCATCTCGCCCGAGACCAACGGTGCGACCCTCGTGGCGGCGCTGGGCCATGCCGGCTTGACGGGGTCACCGCCGATACGCCGTTCGGCGTAGCCGGGCCCGTTGCCACGCAGCCGTCTTTCCAGCTGAGCCTGAGCGCTAGAGACGCGGTTGTAGCCCCACCAGTCAGTACACTCTGGGACCGATGACACCGCCTCCCCCCAAAGACCACATCGAAATCCTGCGGCGGCTGGCGCCGGGGACCGAGCTGCGCAATGCCGTCGACATGATCCTGCGTCAGGGGTGCGGGGCTCTGGTCATTCTCGGCAACGGAGCCACCGTCGAGTCGATGTGCTCGGGGGGCTTCTTTCTCGATGACGCCCAGTTCACCGCGCAACGCCTGGCCGAGCTGGCCAAGATGGACGGTGGCATCGTCCTCGACGACGACAACGAGTACATCGTTCGAGCCAATGTGCACTTCATCCCGGATCCGTCTCTGGCCACGAACGAAACCGGCACCCGCTTTCGAACCGCCGAGCGGCTCAGCCAGCAGACCGATAGGCCGATTCTCGCGATAAGTGAGGAGGGCCGCAGCATCGCCGTGGTGTACTGGAACGGCACCCGCCGGGAGTTGCGACCACCGCAGGTGCTCGCCGCGGAAGCGAATCAACGGCTGATCTCGCTGGAGCGGCTGCGTCGTCGACTCCAAGAGGCCGAAGATCGGCTCACCCGCAGCGAGGTCGACGACGTCGTCATCGTCCGCGACGTCTCACTGTTGCTACTGCGGGCGGCACTGGTGCGCCGGCTGCACGCCGATGTCGAGCGCACGGTGATCGAACTTGGTGGCGAGGGTCAACTCATCCGCTTGCAGGCGGCCGACCTCATCGAGGGAGTCAACGATCTCGCCGAAACCGTCTACCAGGACTACTCGAAACGACGGGCCCGCAACGGCAAGTCGGTGTTCGAGAGGCTGCAGACCGTCCCCACCGAGGATCTGTATGTGGCATCCCGGGTGGCCGCGGCGATTGGGATGGATCCGCTCGACGCCGCCGTGCGGCCCCGCGGCATCCGCGCTCTGTCCCGGGTCCCACGGCTTCCGGACGCGGTGAAGGACGCCCTCATCAGCCACTTCAAGGATTTCCAGCGAATGATCCATGCGCCCGTTGCTGATCTCGGCAAGGTTGAAGGCGTCGGTGCGGCTCGTGCCGAGCAGCTCCGTTCGTATTTCGACCGGTTGCTCGAAGTGGGGATGACCTGGCGCTTCGAGGATGACGGGCGTATGTGACCTGGCGGTCAGCGGCTAAAGTGGTGTTCGTTCCCGAGACGAGAGAGTTCTGTGCCCGCGAAAAAGGCCTCGGCGGCTAAGAAGAAGACCGCCGCGAAGCCGGCCGGTAAGAAACCGGCCGCCACCAAGGCGGCAACGGCCAAGAAGCCGGCGGCGAAGAAGCCAGCGGCGAAGCCAACTGCGAAGAAGAGCACCGCTGCCAAGAAGCCGGCCGCCAAGAAACCGGCCGCCAAGAAACCGGCCGCCACCAAGGCGGCAACGGCCAAGAAGCCGGCCGCTAAGACCCCGGTGGCGAAGAAACCGGCGGCCAAGAAACCGGCCGCCACCAAGGCGGCAACGGCCAAGAAGCCGGCC
>CAMYJM010000311.1 GCA_947258635.1 uncultured Acidimicrobiaceae bacterium | reverse complement strand
CGAGCATGTAGGCCACCGCCCCGAGAAACCCGTCGTCGAGACTGCTGAGGCCGAAGAGCGCCAGGGAAGCCGCCATCCCGGCGAGACCAATCGACACGACTCGCATGAGTACCTCCGTCCCAGTCACATCATGGCGCGGTGGCAACGACGATGCAATGGTGCATTCCGCGCCCCGGAAGCGGACTAGTCCGTCCCCGGGGCGACCGGGCGACGGGAGGCGTCATGGAGGGCGGTCACCCGAAATGCGTAGCTGGCTTCCCAGCCGAGCTCCGTGACGAGGTCGAGGCGCACGATCCACCCGTTCGCAGCGCCCGGGACTTTGATGCGGTGCCAGTTGGGCTCGAGGTCTACGAATTCGACCCACCGGGGGGCATCATCGGGCGGATACAGCAAGCCCCGGAGCTGGGCGACGCCATGCCGGTCGGCACCGCCGTCGACATAGAGGTCCAACGTCGACGTGCTCGTCGCCACTTCCATGAGATCGGAACTCCCCGAGGACGCGTAATCTGGACACTGAAATCGGGTCTCGTCGGCGGCCACCGCGTCGGCGCCAACGACGACGACCTGCCGCGGCGGGTACCACACCTCTTCGACGGGCGGCGTTCCCCGCTCACAGTGGAAACCACTTCTGGCGTAGTCGGACCAGCCCCGTATCTCGTCCGGTGGCCGGCGCCCGGCGGGCTCGCCGCCGCAGGCGGCAACCACCACCAGGAGCGCAACGACGAGCGCTGAAGATGTTGCCCGAGTCATGTCGCGATGGTATCAACTACGGCTCCTGACGCCGGCCCGCGCCAACACGGATCGGTCAACGGCTCGCATGTAGGGTTGGCTGCAGCGATATCGACAGGAGGCGACAATGAGTGAGACGGTGTCCTGGCTCCTGATGCTCGCGGTCAAGCCGGGCGAGCTCGGAGAATTCGAGGATCTGATGACGGAGATGGTCGCCCACACCCGCAGCGAACCCGGGACTCTCGCCTACGAGTGGTTCGTATCTGATGACGGCAGCGAGGTTCACCTCTATGAACGCTACATCGACTCGGCCGCTGCGATGGCCCACCTGATTGGCTTCGGCAAGCACTTCGCACAGAGGTTCACCGCGGCGACCGACCAGAAGGCTATGTACGTGTACGGCAACCCCGATGAGACGCTGCGCCGGGCGGTGAGCTCGCCTACTACCGAGTTCGTCGGCCCGTTTGGCGGATTCGCCCGCTGAGGGAGTGATTCACGATGCGAGTACTGGTCCTCGGCTACGGATTGCAGGGACGGGCAGTGGTGCACGATCTCGCCGCAGCGCCGCACGTGACGACCGTGACGTGTGCCGACGTCGACCCGCCGCGGGTGGCCACCGGGCTCGCTGAGCTGGGGAGCACCAAGACCGATGCTAAGGGACTTGACGCAGCCGACCCGGCGGCATTGGCTGCTCTCCTGGCGGGTGGATACGACGTCGCGGTGGACACGCTGCCCCGCCAGTTCGTGCGTCCCGTTGTCCAAGCTGCGATCGATGCCGGAGTACCCGTGGTCAACACCAACTACGACGACGACATCCGCGACCTCGCCGACCAGGCGGAGGCCGCCGGCGTGGCCGTCCTTCCGGAAATGGGCCTCGACCCGGGTATCGATCTGATAATGGCCGCGGAAGCGGTGCGGCGGTTCGCCTCGGTGACCCACTTGCGGAGCTACGGGAGTGGGATCCCGGCACCGGGTGACGACGACAACGCCTTGCGCTACCGCATCAGCTGGACGTGGGAAGGTGTTCTGGATTCCTATTCGCGGGAGGCGCGAGTCGTCCGCGACGGTGAGGTCGTGGAGATCCCGGGAGACCGCGTGTTCGACGAGGAGCACAAGCACACGGTGGAGGTCGCGCCGTTCGGGCTTCTGGAAGCCGCTCCGAATGGCGACGCCGCCAAGTACGCCGACCGCTTCGGAATTGCCGGCAGCGCCGTCGAAGTTGGCCGCTACACACTGCGCTGGCCGGGGCACGCCGCTACGTGGCGGCTGCTGACAGCACTCGGCTTCCTCGAAACGACGCCGCTACCGAACCTGGGCTCTGTCAGCCCCCGCGACTTTCTCGTCGAGCACCTCGGGCCCCGCCTGCAGTACGCGGCCGATCAGCGGGACGCCGTGATCCTCAGGGTGGAGGCGCACGGCACGGGAGGTCCGGGCGACGGACTGACTCTGGAGCTCGTCGATTTCCGGGACCTGACGACAGGCCTGTTCGCGATGAACCGCACGGTCGGGTTCGCAGCGAGCATCGCCGCCCAGATGATCGTGTCGGGTGACATCTCGGGCCAGGGTGTCCTCTCCCCGATTCACGACGTGCCGTGGCAACCCTTCGTCTCCGAGCTGGGTCGGCGCGGCATCACCATCGCGGAGTCTCCCGCCGCGACGGCCGAAATCCCCTAGCCGACCCGCCGGGGCTTCGGTATCGTTTGCCACGTCGAAGTGGTAACGCTCGTCGAGAGGAGTCGCCGTGTCCGACGCCGCCATCCGCGTAGAGGACATCAGCTACTCCTACGGCGACATCGAGGCCGTCAAGGGGATCAGCTTCGAGGTGGCTCCCGGCGAGATCCTCGGGTTCCTCGGCCCGAACGGCGCCGGCAAGTCGACCACCATCAAGATCCTCACCGGGCAATTGACACCGAAGTCGGGGAGAGCCCAGGTGTTGGGCACAGACATCACCTCCGACGACCCGGCGATCCAGGCTCAGATCGGTGTGTGTTTCGAGGAGAAGAACCTCTACGAGTCGATGTCGGGGCAAGAGAACCTCCGTTTCTTCGCCAGCCTCTTCGGCCTCAAAGACATCGACACCGCCGGGCTCCTGGCGAGGGTCGGGCTGGCCGATCGTGCCAAGGATCGGGTCGGCAAGTACTCCAAAGGCATGCGCCAACGGCTCATGATGGCCCGGACGCTCGTCAACAGTCCGCGGGTGTTGTTCCTCGACGAGCCGACCGATGGGCTCGACCCGGTGTCATCGCAAGCGATTCGTGCGCTCATCAAGCAGGAAGCCGAACGGGGGGCGGCGGTGCTACTCACCACTCACGACATGTTCGAGGCCGATGAGCTGTCCGATCGGGTGGCTTTCCTGAATGAGGGCAAGCTCCATGCCCTCGACACACCCGAGAATCTGAAGCTGGCACACGGCAAGCGCTCGGTGAAGGTACGCATCCGGGAACCCGGCGGCATCGAAGAGCGCATTATCGCCTTGACCGATGCTTCGGCCGGTGACGAGCTCAAGGAAGCCGTCGGCGCCGCCGGGCTCATGACGATCCACACCGAAGAGGCGACGCTGGAGAACATCTTCATCGAGATGACCGGCAGGGGGCTCGCCGGATGAGTCGACCGGTGTCCCGGTACTCGATCATCGCCTCGATTGTGCGCAAGGACCTCGCCGAATACGGACGGGACAAGCTGTGGGCGTTTCTGACCGTCATGGTGCTGGTGGTCGTCATCGCCCTGTTCTGGCTGCTGCCCGATGACGTCGACGAGTCGATCCGGGTGGGCGTATCCGGTCTGGACAGCTCGAGTGTCCTGAGCGCACTCGAGTCGGCCGGAGAAGAGGGATTGCTGCTCGTGCCGTTCGCCACGGCCGCCGACCTCGAAGCGGTGGTCGCCGGCGACGCCAACGCGTCGGACCCTGATCAGGCGGGCACAACGGTCGGCATTGCGTTCCCGGACGACTTCCTGGCGGCCACGGCGAGCGGCGCCGCCACCACGGTCACGGTGCTTATCGACGCCGCCGTGCCCGACGAGATCCGCGTCGCCATCACGGGCCTTGTGCGCGAGATCGCGTACGCCGTCGCCGGAGACGAACTGCCGGTGAGCACTTCAGGTCCCGACGAAGTCTTCGTTGTGTTGGGCGAAGACCGGGTAGGAGAGCAGGCCTCGGCCCGCGACAGCTTCCGGCCGCTGCTCGTCTTCCTCATTCTCCTGATGGAGATGTTCGTCATGGCCTCGCTGATCGCCAAGGAGATCCAGGAGCGCACCGTGACGGCACTGCTGATCACCCCGGCATCGGTAGGCGACGTCCTGGCCGCCAAAGGCATCGTCGGCACGGTCAGCGGATTGGCCCAGGCGGTCATTGTCCTGGTCGCGA
>CAMYJM010000310.1 GCA_947258635.1 uncultured Acidimicrobiaceae bacterium | reverse complement strand
TGTCGCCGACGGTCATGTCGCCCCTCCGGCGTCCATCACGGCGTCGATGATCTTGTAGTACCCGGTGCAACGGCACAGGTTGCCCGACAGCGCCCGGGTGACTTCGTCGCGAGTCGGGCTGGGATTGTCTTCGAGGAGGTGGCCCGCCGCCATCAGGATGCCGGGAATGCAGAATCCGCATTGCACGGCCCCGTGGTCGATGAAGGTCTGCTGCACCGGATGCAGGTCGTCGGGACTCGCTGCCAAACCCTCGATGGTTACCACGTTCGAGCCGGCCGCTGCCGGTGCCGTCACGAGACAGGACATGACGGCAGCACCGTCGAGCCACACCGTGCACGCTCCGCACTCGCCTTCGGCGCAGCCCTCCTTGGTGCCCGTCAGGCCCTGGACACGCAGCCAGTCGAGCAGCGTCTCGTCGGGCCTCGTGGCGCCCGAGACCGTCGCCCCGTTCACCCGCATCGCGATGGTGTCGTTCGGGCCTACGGCGCCGATGGCGCCACCGCCGCCAAGCAGGCCGTCCTGGGGGCCGAGCAGGACCGGCTTGTCGGGCCATTGGGAACGCTCCGCGCCGGCGGCGATCGCACCGAGACCGCGCGCGACGGCGATGCGGACGCCCTCGGCGCGATATGCGGCCGTTGCCCGCAGGTCGTCGATCGGAGAGGCGGTGGCGACGGCGGCTGCCGCGGCTGCCGCGATGGCAGTGTCGTCGAGCCGGTTGCCGACCAGGGCCGCTTCCGCAGCCGGAGCCGATACGATCGTCAGGGCGACGCTGCCGAGGGCGATGGCGGCATCGGTCACGATGTCATCGACTCGCGTGAGAACCATGGCGACGTGGACTACGGAGATCGCCTGGGCGCGGCGCAGTCCCAGTTTCACGAAGATGCCGGTGGCGTCATCGCGCATGGCTGGGAACGAGATCTTGGTGAGCAGCTCGTCGGGCTCCATCACCGTGCGGCGCACACCGGTGTAGAACTCACGCAGCGGAACTGTGCGGGCTCCCCGCATCGAGGTCAGCTCGATCTGGGCGTCGAGCGCCCACAGCGCGCTGATGGTGTCGTTGGCCGGGCTGGCGGTGACGACGTTGCCGGCGATCGTCGCCCGGTTGCGCAGCTGGGGGGAGCCCACCTCCCAGCAGGCCTGGGCCAGGGGCAGCGCGGCGCCGGTGATGATTGCCGAGGCCACGGCCTGGTTGTGGGTGACCAGCGGGCCGATCTCGATTAGCCCGTTGGCGGCGGTGATGGTGTTCAGCCCGGCGATCCCGGTGATGTCGACGAGGACGCTGAAGTCGGTGCGCACCAGCCGTTGCATCTCGAGGAGCAGGTCGGTGCCGCCGGCCAGGATGCGGGCGTCGGCGCCGTACTCGGCGAGCAGCTCGAGGGCTTCTGCCAGATCGATCGGGCGCTCGTAGCGGTCCGCTCGATGCGGGGCGCGCTGCACCTCATGCATCAGCGGGTGCTCCCGTTGCTGAGCGCGGCCCGGCCGTTGTAGATCACGCCCCCCGACTCGGCATACCGGACCAGGACGGCGGCCGCCGCTTCTCGCATCACGTCGCGCGTCACCTCGATACCGGCTGCATTGAGGTCGGCCACCCACTCGGCCGGCTTGGCCCCCTCGTCGAACCCGACGGCGCGGGCGTCCTCGTCGCGAGCACCACACACGAGCGACGTGACGCCGGACCAGCCGACGCCACCGAGACACATGGCGCACGGCTCGGTCGTCGCCACCAGCTGGGTCTCGCCGAGGGTCGCCAGGTCGTGGTGCCCGACGGCCACACCGGCCAGCGCCATCGCCACCATTTCGGCATGGGCGATCGCCATTGAGGCTGCCACGACAACGTTGACTCCGGCGGCCACGAGCCGACCCGATCCGGTCTCGAATATCGCGGCGCCGAAAGGCCCGCCCGTTGCCGCCGCGACGTTCCGCTCGGCGAGATCGATCACGAAGGCCATGCGCTCCTCGGGCGACTCGGCGACGAACTCGGCGGGCACGGCGTCGTCCCACCAGTCGGGCAGGGCGATCGTGGCGCTCAGGGGATGGGTCATTCTTCCTCGTGATCTTGGGTGAGGCATGGCCGCCACCGGCGGCCGCGCTCGCGCGTTTGTCTGCACTCCTCGCTCTAAGCCAAGCACAACCGCGAGCCCTACGGCGCCATTTACCCGGGAAGGTCGTGGTCATCGTGACCCATAGTGCGGTCCGGCCAGCGGCGGCTTAGCATGGCTCGTCATCTGGCGACTAGGAGAGAAGTTCCATGAGATCGAAAACGCGCTGGCCGTCTTTCGTGGCGGGGTTGCTGGCCTTTGCGCTGGTCGCCGCCGCTTGCGGCGGTGACTCGGATCCGACGACGACGACAACGGTTGCGCCGAGCAGTGGCGACGCTACGACGACGGCGGCACCATCGGGTGGGGCGCCCGATGATTTCAAGATCGGGATACTGTTGGTCGGCCCCGGGAACGACCGCGGTTACAGCCAGGCCCACCTCGAGGGGGCTGAGTACGCCATCGAGAAGCTCGGCCTGAGCGTCGACGAGGATCTCATCGTCCTCGAGTTCGCCAATCTCGGCGACACCCCGGGCCTTTCCTTCCCCGGTACCGCGCGAGAGATGGTCGATATCGGTGCCGACTTGATCATCTTCAACTCCGACGACATGCGTGACGGGGCCTTCGAGGCCGCCGCCGCGCTTCCCGAGGTCCCGATGATCTGGGTGTCGGGTGACTCTGCCTGGGCCGACGGCAAGGACTACAGGCCGGAGCTCACCAATCTCGCCAACGTCTGGGGCCAGATGATCTACGGCAAGATGATCGCCGGCTGCGCGGCCGCGCTCGAGACCGAGACCGGCAAACTCGCCTACCTGGGCCCACTCACCAACGACGAGACGCGCCGTCTGGTCAACTCGTCCTATCTGGGCGCCAAGTACTGCTGGGAGAACATACGGGGTGAGGATGCGGCTGATCTCGAGTTCACGGTCACGTACATCGGCTTCTGGTTCGAGATCCCGGGTGTGACGCTGGACGCAACGCTGGTGGTCAACGACTTCATCGACGGCGGCGCCGACGTCACGCTGTCCGGCATCGATGCCAACGTCGCGCTCATTCGCAGCGGCCAGCGCGCCGACGCCGGTGAGAACGTTGCGGCAATCCCGTACGACTACATCGGCGCATGCGACGAGGCTCCCGACATCTGTCTCGGTGTTCCCTACTTCAACTGGGGCCCGGCATACCTGGAAGCCGCCCGAGCGGTGATCGACGGCAGCTTCGCGGCGGACTGGAAGTGGTACGAGCCCGATTGGAACAACATCAACGATCCGGACTCCAGTGTCGTCGGGTTCTTCCAGGGCAACGGGCTGAGTGCCGAGAACAAGGCGTCCCTGGACACGTTCATCGCCGGCCTGGCGGACGGCTCCATCCAGCTGTACGAGGGCCCGCTCAACTGGCAGGATGGAACGCAGTTCTTGAGCGACGGCCAGGTAGCCACCGATTTCGAGATCTGGTACTCGCCGCAGTGCCTCGAGGGAATCGAAGGGTCCTGCTCCGACTTCAACGCCCTCGCCGGCTGATCGGCTGGGGACTCGAACCAAAGGGGAGGGCTCCGGCCCTCCCCTTTCTCGCGATGGCAGCCGTGGCCAATTCACGTCACGCGCCCGCACGATTCTCTAGCCTCGGGAGCCCATGAGCCTCGAGCTGCGCGACATTCACAAACACTTTGGACCGGTGCGGGCCAACGACGGCATCTCGATCACCGTTGAGGCCGGCACCCTCCACGGACTCCTCGGCGAGAACGGCGCCGGCAAGTCGACGCTGATGAAGGTGCTGTCCGGGTTCCACTCGGCGGACTCCGGTGAGATCGTGCTCGACGGCAAGCAGATCAAGCTGGCGTCTCCCGACGATGCCATTGCCGCCGGCATCGGCATGCTCCACCAGGATCCGCTGGTGTTCTTGCCTTTCACCGTCATCGACAACTTCGTGCTCGGCAGCCCGGGAGAAATGCGTCTCGACCGCCGCCGGGCAGCAGCCGAGCTGGCGGAGTTGTGCGAGCGGTACGGATTCAACCTCGACCCGGCGTCCCCGGTGCGGCTGCTGACCGTAGGCGAACGCCAGCA
>CAMYJM010000309.1 GCA_947258635.1 uncultured Acidimicrobiaceae bacterium | reverse complement strand
GGCCGGCTTCGAACGCACCCCCAAATAACACATTCATCAGAACGTGCGATCGTCGAGCGCCGATCACCGAATACGTTGCACGAACGAGCATTCCGATGACTGTCCGCTACCGGCACTGATGCGCTCGGGTGGTTCACTGCGGTCGGTAGACATCGCGGCGGTGCCGGACACGGAGAACGATGACTTCTCGCCGATCGTCATCGATGCGGTAGAGGATGCGGTAGGTACCGCGTCGAGCGCTCCAGACGCCCTCTAATTCGTTGCGGAGCGCAGCGCCTACTCGTCGCGGGTTGTCGAGCAGCGGACCGGTGATGAAGTCGATGACGGCAAACGCCACGGCTTCCGGGAGCGTCTCGCGGATCGCTCGTGCCGCGGGCGCGGTCACCACGATCTCGTACCGGGATTCGGTCACCGGGGTCTGAGAGCCCTGACGGCGTCGATCCCGCGCACCACTTCGCCTTCGAGATAGGCTCGATGAGCTTCGACGAGTTCTGCCACAGCATCGGAATCACCGAGCACGGCAAGGGTCTCTTCTAGTGACTCCAGATCTTCTGGGCTGATCAGGACGGCGGCCGGGGTCCCGTTTTTTGTGACCACGACACGCTCGTGATGCGCTTGGACACGCTCGATGAACTCGGAGAAGCGGTCGCGCACCGTCCGCAACGATTCACTCGACATGGCCACAATTGTGCCACACCCGGCCGTTGTTGGGAAGACCCACGCCGATCACGCAGTATGCGCCATAACGCCCACATTGCCGAACCACGCCGATCGGCACGTCGCGGGCGGTCCAAGCAGTCGGCGACCTGCCCAGATCCACAGCACATCGCGCTTGATAGGACGCTACGAGCCAGCGGTTCGATAACGCCGGCTGAGCACCCGTGTCTTGCCGCCGATCTATCCTTGTCCCATGGCTAGCTCGGTCTGCCCCAGCCCGACGACCGTCGGCCCAGGATGGAAGGGGCGCAGCTCGCTTCGAAAGGCTGCAACGTGAAACCCGGAGTGATTATCGGAGCGATTGCCGCGATATCCATGGGCGTGGCGTTGGTCGCGATCAATGCGCACGATCAGGCCCAGGAACCTGCAACTGACACCGCGGACGCCGTCGCCACGCTAGCCACACTGGGGGCCGCCGCCACCTGGTTTGCCCTGCGCTGGGCAAACACCACCAAGCTGAGCATCCAGCTCATCCGCTCCGCCGCGGCTGGCGTCGCGTTGGGGGCCTTGGTCACTGGCTTGGTGAGCGTGGTGTACGACCCATGGGCCAACTGATCTCGGAGCAGCGACCGTCCAGCATCTGCCGGCAATGTCACAGCGGCTGTCTCCAGGCGCGAACGAGCCTCCCGACCAGGTCACCAAATCTCGGACGAGAACGCCCATCCCACCGAATAGCGCCGAGCGGCACATCGTGGGCGGCGGCAGGTCACCGATCACGGAGGACGTGGACGGACGGCGCAAATTCACTCACACTGGCACTGTGGCAGACAAGTCCTCTGGGCTTCGCGGATACAGTGTGTTGACTCATCAACACCTCCTCCCTGTCAGCGAACAACCGGCGGGACCAGTCGGCCAGAGACGGTGCTCGGTTAACTCCTGCGTCCTCCTCAAAGCGGAGCGTGAGGGCACAGCGCACCGTCGAACGCAAGCACGAGCCTGGAAGAACGCTGCCGATTGTCCTCGACACGTGGTCGCCTGACTGGACCGACGCGAGAAGCGGCACCTCCCGGGTATGTGTCCCCGACCGGGCGTTGCTGTTGGCGCTCGGCAGCCTCAGTGACGTCGACTGGTCGCGCGCCGGGCCTGAGTAGGCCCAAGGAATACGGCAATGGACTCTGGTTGGCTTCCGGGAGCAATGCGATGCTGTTCTCGGAGGTGGATTCGTGGATACACCATCGACTCCGTGGATATCGGCTGCTCGAGGCGTGGGTGTCGTCGGTGCTGCTTTGGCTGCCGCAACCGCGGTGTTCTTGTTGCTGGCCCGATCGTCGTGTGGTCCGAGCGACTGCTACGGGGGTGGTAACAACCCACTTGTCCCGCTCGTTGGAATGGTCGTCGTCTTCGCCGTCGTTCTCCTGGTCGGGCTCGAGTTCCTGAGATCTCGCATTCCCAGCGACGCCGGCTCCGCATCGTTGTCGAGGATGGGGATGGCACTCATCGCCCTGGCGGTGCCCGCCGCCCTGGTCTCATACGCGGTTGTGACCTTTCGCTACTGCTCGAACGGGTGCAGCGGGGACTACCTTGTGCTCGCCTTTGCAGCCATGGCCGCGACGGTCGTCGTTGCCGTCATTGTCTTCGTTGTCGGCATGCGCCTGCTCGCTGCCGCCCGACACGACCGTCGCCACATGGCGGCCTAGTGGCACAAGACCCGCCGTGAACCGGGTTGTTGGACCCTTGCCGTGGGTTGGTGAACGGCATACGGTGGTGGTGTGCTCCGGTAGGCGAATCGAGTTTGAACCGACACTGTGAGAGAGGTCGGGTTATGAGCGAGCGAAAGCCTCGCCTGGCGTGGACCGGGATAGGAATCGGAGTGTTCCTGGTGGGGGTGGCGGCCGCCCACGCGATGTTCTGGGCGGTGGCGGACATCACCTGTAACGCAGACAATTGCTACGGCGAGAACGGGTTCCTGCCGCTGGCGATACTGGTGGGGGTGCTGGTCGTCACGCTCTACACGGTGACGCGGCTTGCCTCGACCAGACCGGCGGTGCCCCACCGGTCGCACGTGTCACGCTGGCTGGGGGTGGCGCTCGTGGCCCTTGCGATCCCGACCGCGGTGGTGACGACCCTCATCGTGGCCGCCCGCTATTGCCCGTCCGGCGGGTGCGGTGGGGACTACCTGGTGATGGCGTTTGCCGCTCTGCTCGCTGCCCTGCTGGTTGGCGTATCGGTGCTCGCCGTCGGGATTCGGTTGCTGGTAGCGGGGCGACGGCGGTCTGATGCACGGCATCGAGTGCCGCTGTAAGCGGATATTCGCTGCACAACCCTGGGGGTGTGAGTTCGTCCTGCCGGCAGCAACGACCACTCACCAACCCCGATCACCAAATACGGCGCCATAACGAGCACTCCGCCCCACGCAGAGCGGCACTGATGCGCTCGGGTTCCCGAACACTCACCGTGACGGCATGAGTAGGTGAAAGCCGGTCACGCTGGAAGGTCCGAGAGGACCGAAGGTGACGTTCCGTCCTCATCTTCTCCGGGTGCGCCGCCCTCGTTCCCCTGCGGCAACGCACACCGATCACCCCGCAACAGAACTGCCGGATCCAGTACGCGGGTGGGTGCTCGATACGTCCTGGGCGGTGCGACCGGCTACTCCAGGCAGGAGGTGGAGTGAGCTCACCGCAAACCATTGCGTGCTCATAGTGCCCAGAACGGCGCAACTCGCCTTCCCGATGGAGGGTCGAGTGCTTGCTCGCTATCCCGCAGCCACGTACACCCACATCACCGGGGCTCCTTCTTCGAAGGACCGGCAGAGGGCAATCATGAGACCCGTGGGTTGTACGACGATCTCGACTCCCCACCGGTCGAGGGCGGGGTGGTCGTCGATTCGCTCCCAATAACGCCCGTCTGCTGTCCACCACATGATCGGGTCGACGGGATCCCCCAGGTGATCGAGCCCCGTTATGAGCAACCCAAGGCCGCCTCCACCCATTGTGTCGATCCAGTCGTCGGGCTCGAACCCGGCGGCCTCGCGGTCGATCCGGGTCCAGCGGATCCCGTCTGACGAGGTTGCGATGTCCCCGTCCGACACCACCCAAAAGGCCGAGCCTGCCCGGGCCGCCCCGATGCTGGCTCGGGGACGAATTGCCGGGTGAATCGGGTCGGCGGCAACAAGGGACCAGTCCGAGCCGGTCGGTGAGGACCAGATCTCGTTGTAGTAGGTGAAGTCGCCGCTCGCCCCCGGTTCGCGTCCAAAGGTGACCAGTGCCATGAAGCTGCCGTCGTGGCAGTAGACCGCCGATGGCGGTGTACCACTCCCCGGCGGACCACCGCCGAGACTGAAGACCTCTTCGAGAGCGCCGTTCTCGTCGAAGCCCCAGACCTTGTACTCGAGGACTTGGTTGCTGGCGCTGTAGTGGCCGGTAAAGACCACATCGCCGTC
>CAMYJM010000308.1 GCA_947258635.1 uncultured Acidimicrobiaceae bacterium | reverse complement strand
CGCAATCATCGGTCTCGCAGATGATCGAATCGACAACTCCGAGGCCGTCGGTGGAGAGGATTCGGTTGTTTCCCGTATCCAGTATGTAGACACGATCACCTTCGATGACGACGGCAGAGGGTTGCGACCACAAAGTTGCGATAACTGCCCCGGAACTCGGCTCGTCGGTGATGCTCTCCAGGATCGGAGCGTTGCGCCGATCGGGCAATCCGTCGTCCGACCGGAGCATCCAAAGCACCCCGGCGACCAGAAGGATCGCGGCGGCGATGGCAAGACCGACAATGAGGCTTCGCCGGGATGGCCCGCCTCTCGCAGCGGTTTCAGCTTGCTCGTGGTCCGTTGCCCGGGTCGAATCCAACGATGAAGTCATAATCCTGCAAGGTAGTAGTCCGGCCGATTCAACGTGTAGTCGGGAGGGGAGTGCGCCGGAGGGGAGACAGTTGCCGAGTCACCTTGTCTCATGACAACCGGGCCGCCGCTCGGAAGCGACGGCCCGGCAAGTGGCGTAGGCCAAGGGCTGGGCTAGTTACCCAGGTTCAGCTCGAGGGGTGGCCGCACAGTCGACGTGATATTCACGGAAATGTGAGTGTGACACGACTGGCAGGCCTGCGCGGCGGTCGCCGTCGTCTCCCCTAGGTCGACGAGAATCCCGGCGTGAGCGTCGTTGGCGAGCTCACCCGCCTGTACGGAGTGGCAATCCGAGCAGAGGGCCACGGCGGCAGCGTGATCTCCGCCACCCGGCCTGTGGCAGAACGTGCAGTCCGACAGGCCCGGTCCTCTGTGGGGGCCGGCGGTGATATCGGCAGCCACGGCCTGGTGACAACGCGCACAGAAAGTTGCGTCGCCGATATCCTGCCACCAGTTGTGGTCGCCGGGAGCCGCTTGGCCGTCGAATACGTCATCTTCAGAGACTGCGTTGACCCCGGCAATCAGCCCGACCGTCAGAACCGCAAAAGCCAGTAAGAAAAGCAGCCTGTGATTCTTGACAACACGCCCCGCAGCTTTCAGTCGCTGCATAGTCGACTCCCTTCAGTCCCTCGCCTAAGCCTGATAACTATCCGTATTCTCGTCCTTTCGGACCCATCGTTTCTAGGGCCTTTGGTCCCACATAGGTCCCTTGTTTGTAGTTTGGCCACCTGGGTTCCGTCGGGTGGTCCGGGCATCTCTCAGGCCCAAAGAAGGTCACCCGGCAACAAAATCGAGGGCATCGTCCTTGACGACCACCTTGACGCGGTCGCCGTCGACGAAGCTGCCGTCGAGCAGCTTGAGAGCCAGCGGGTCCGCGATCACTCTCTGTAGTAGCCGCTTGAGCGGCCGGGCCCCGAAACTGGGGTCGTAGCCCTTCTCGGTGAGCCATTCGGCCGCCTCCTCGCTGAGAGCCACTGCGATGTGGCGGTCCGCCAGGCGGCGCTGCAAGTCCCGGAATTGGATTGCGACGATCTGGCGCAAATCGGCCTTCGATAGCCGATCGAACACGAGGATGTCGTCGACCCGGTTGAGGAACTCGGGGCGGAAGTGTTTCCGCACGGCGCGCATCACCCGCTCGCTCACGACTTCGCCCGGCAGATCGGGGTCGATGAACTCCGAGCCGAGGTTTGAAGTCATTATCAGCACGCTGTTGGTGAAATCGACCGTCCGCCCCTGACCGTCGGTGAGGCGTCCGTCCTCCATCAGTTGCAGCAGCGTGTTGAAGACGTCGGGGTGGGCTTTCTCGATCTCGTCGAGCAGCACAACGCTGTAGGGGCGACGGCGGACGGCCTCGGTGAGTTGCCCGCCCTCGTCGTAGCCAACGTAGCCGGGAGGAGCCCCGATCAGCCGGCTCACGGAGTGCTTCTCCATGTACTCCGACATGTCGATGCGCACCATGGCCCGCTCATCGTCGAACAGGAAGTCGGCGAGGGCGCGCGCCAATTCCGTCTTGCCGACCCCCGTCGGGCCCAGGAAGATGAAGGAGCCGATGGGGCGGTTGGGGTCGGCCAGGCCGGCCCGGCTACGACGGATGGCATTGGCGACAACAGCAACGGCGGCGTCCTGGCCGATCACCCGCTCGTGGAGCACGCTTTCGAGCCGGATGAGCTTCTCGATCTCGCCCTCCATGAGGCGGGACACCGGGATGCCCGTCCACCGGCTGATCACCTCCGCCACGTCCTCCTCAGAGACTTCCTCCTTGAGCATCTTCAGACTGGACTGCAGCTCCTCGAGCCGATCCTGCTCGGTGGCGAGGCTGTTGGCGAGTTCCGGTAGAGAGCCGTAACGCAGCTCCGCCGCCCGCTGCAAGTCACCGTTGCGCTCAGCTTGGTCGGCGGCGGCCCGGGCTTCTTCGATCCGGAGCTTGGTGGACTGGATTGCTTCGATGGCGTCCTTTTCCAATTGCCAATGGGCGGACAGGCGGTCGAGATCTTCCCCCAGGTTGGCCAGCTCCTCTTCGATGGCGGCGAGGCGTGAGGCCGAAGCGCCGTCTGACTCTCTCTGCAGGGCGTTCTTCTCGATCTCGAGCTGCCGCCGGCGCCGTGTCAGCTCGTCGATCTCCTCGGGCATCGAGTCGATCTCGATACGGAGCCGTGCGGCCGATTCGTCGATTACGTCGATGGCCTTGTCCGGCAACTGGCGGGCGGTGATGTAGCGGTCCGACAACACGGCGGCGGCGACCAGCGCGCCGTCGGTGATGCGCACTCCGTGATGCACTTCATACCGTTCTTTGAGGCCGCGGAGAATCCCCACAGTGTCCTCCACGCTCGGCGCGTCGATCAGCACCGGCTGGAACCGTCGTTCGAGGGCGGCGTCTTTCTCGATGTGTTTGCGGAACTCGTCGAGGGTCGTGGCGCCGATCATGCGGAGCTCACCACGAGCCAACATGGGCTTGAGCATGTTGGAGGCATCCATCGATCCCTCGGCGGCACCGGCGCCGACGATCGTGTGCATCTCATCGATGAAGGTGATGATTCCGCCCTCGGCGGCCTTGATCTCGTCGAGTGTTGCCTTGAGGCGCTCTTCGAACTCGCCGCGATACTTGGCGCCGGCGACCATGGCGCTCAGGTCGAGCGCTACCAGTCGCTTGTTCTTGAGGCCTTCGGGCACGTCGCCGTCGACAATGCGTGAGGCGAGCCCCTCGGCGATCGCCGTCTTGCCGACGCCGGGCTCACCGATCAGCACCGGGTTGTTCTTGGTGCGGCGGCTGAGAACCTGGATGACCCGCCGGATCTCCTCGTCCCGGCCGATGACAGGGTCGAGCTTGCCTTGAGCCGCGAGCTGCACGAGATCGCGTCCGTATTGCTCGAGGGGGGCCATGGTGGCCTCGGGATTTTGGGAGGTGACCCGCTGGGCGCCGCGGACGTCGACCAGAGCGTTCAAGACGGTGTCGGGCGTTAGACCGAGGGCTCGGAGCGCGGACCCGATCGGTCCTTCGGCTCCGGTGAGAGCCAGAACGACGTGCTCGAGAGAAACGTAGCCGTCCTTCAGACGGAGTCTCTCGGCATCGGCGGCTTCGAGTATCGCAACGGTCGCCGGGGAGAAGGCGACTTCGCCGCCATCTCCGTAGACCTGCGGCAGCGAGTCGAGTTCAGTGGCCGCGATGGCTCGCACATCGGCGGGGTTGATTTCGAGCTTGGCGAGCAGCGGGTAGACGATCGTGTCGGCCTGGCCGAGAATGGCTTCGAGCAGGTGGGCGGGCTGCACCTGTTGGTGCTGACGGGATGCGGCACCATCGCGGGCCGCCAGAATGGCCTGCTGTGACTTTTGGGTGAAGTTGTTGATATCCAAGTCGGAGCCCCCGAGTTCGTTGTCGCTACTTTCAACCACAAGTGAGTTGATATCTTCCAAGAAATCTGAGTCTTATACTATCAGATCATCCGAACCTGGGGGCCAAGCTAAGTTGGCGACATGACGACGGGCTCCAAGTGGGTGATGGCGCAATTTGTGGTGCTGGTGCTGATCGCGATCGCGGTCGCTCTCTATGGGGGAGCGGCGACTGCCCCCACCACGATCCTCGCGATTGTGTTGTTCATCGCCGGGCAAGGAATGGCAATTGCGGCGGCGTTGCAGATGCGGCAGTACATCTCAGCCCACCCGGCCCCGGCGCCGGGGGCCTCCCTCCTTCAGG
>CAMYJM010000307.1 GCA_947258635.1 uncultured Acidimicrobiaceae bacterium | reverse complement strand
TCAATTGTCTGGCAATTTTCAGGGGCAACAAAGTTTTTGTCTCGGGTCTTTCAGATATAATCATCCAGCCTGGTGATGCGCTGCATCCCGCCGTACAGCACTTCGCCACCTTGCTCCTTGGCGATACCAACTGCGGCGGCAAAGGTTTCGACCGCGCTCTGGTTGATCAGCGGGCCCATCAGGATCCCGTCTTCGAGCGGATCGCCGATGGGGACCGTCGCGTACGACTCGGCCAGCTTCTTGGCGACGAGGTCCGAGATCCCCCGCTGGATGATCAGCCGACGCAAGGAGGTGCAGCGCTGCCCGGCCGTGCCGACGGCGGCAAACAGGGCTCCCCGGATAACCAGGTCCGGGTCGGCATCGTCCATGACAATGATCGCGTTGTTACCGCCGAGCTCCAGTAGGGAACGCCCAAGGCGTTTCGCCACCGCAGTGCCAACCCGCTCTCCCATGCCGCACGAACCCGTGGCAGATATCAGCGGAACCCGC
This sequence comes from uncultured Acidimicrobiaceae bacterium, assembly GCA_947258635.1. Classification (GTDB taxonomy): domain Bacteria; phylum Actinomycetota; class Acidimicrobiia; order Spongiisociales; family UBA5794; genus JAHEJX01. The sequence continues at coordinate 3,611 of CAMYJM010000307.1, read as the reverse complement.
CGGTCGTTGATCATGGTGTCCCCGACAGTGCCGCCCGAGCCAATCACCAAATTGAACACCCCTTCGAAACCGCTGCCGGCCATGACCTCATGGGCAATCCTGGTGACCGCAACCGCGGTTAGCGGAGTCGAACTCGACGGCTTCCAGATCATCGTGTCACCGCACACTGCGGCGATGCAGGCATTCCACGCCCACACGGCCGTCGGGAAATTGAAAGAGGTGATGACCCCCACCGGACCCAGCGGGTGCCATTGCTCGTACATGCGGTGCCGGGGGCGCTCCGAAGCGATCGTCAGGCCGTAGAGCTGGCGCGAGAGGCCGACGGCGAAGTCGGCGACATCGATCATCTCCTGGACCTCGCCCTCGCCCTCGGCCCGGATCTTGCCCACCTCCATGGAGATCATGCCTCCGAGCGCGGCTTTGTTGTCTCGTAGCGCCTCACCGATCCGCCGGACATAGCTGCCGCGTTCGGGAGCCGGCACCATGCGCCACACGGCGAAGGTGTCGAGTGCCGCTTGCACCGCCCGCTCGTAATCGTCGCGGCTCGCCTGGGTGGTGGCCGCAATGGCCTCGGTGGTGGTCGGGTCGTAAGACGCGAGCTCCTCGCCGGTCGCCTCCAGCCAGCCACCGGCGTAGGCACCGGAGTTGCCGGCTCCGATACCGAGGGCGTCTTTGATCTGTTCGCGGTTCAGCATCTCTCCTCCGTGGCGTCGACTCGAACGCTAGTGGTCCGTCGCACTATCAGCGGGCTGCGATGACTTCGATTTCGACCTGATAGCCGCCGGGCAGCCCGCCCGCCTGGACCGTTGATCGCGCCGGCTTGCCCGACTCGAAGTACTCACCGTAGATCTGGTTGACGACCGGAAAGTCGCCGATGTCGGCAAGAAAGATCGTGGTCTTGACGACGTCCTCGAGCGTCAGCCCGACATCGGCAAGGATCGCCTTTATGTTCGCCATCACTTGGGCGGCCTGGGCGGCAACGTCGCCGAGAACCGGGGCGTTGGTAACGGGGTCGATGGCCACCTGGCCCGAGCAGAAGACGAAACCGTTGGCCTCGGTGGCGATCGAGTAGGCCCCAATGGGCTGCGGGCCATTGGGGGCGTTGAGAATCTGCTTGGGCATACCTGGCCTCCTCGTGCGGCGTTCTGCCGGCAACGCTAGCGACCTGGGACGGGGCGCGGCGGGGCCTCCGCACGTTTGGGACACGATTCGCCAATCCGCGCGAGTCAACGCACGTTGCGCTCAGGAGGAAGGAGACTCTGTGGCTAGCAGAAGCTCTGGCCGCAGCCGCAGCCGCGCTGCTGGTTGGGGTTGTTGATGGCGAACCCGGAGCCCTGCAGGCCCTGCTCCTTGTAGTCGACAACGGCGCCGCGCAGCACCTGCGCCGATTGCGGATCGAGAACCAGACGCACCCCGTCGGTCTCGCTGATCACGTCGCTCTCGCCTACCTCTGCATCGAAATACATCTCGTACTGAAAGCCGGAGCAGCCGCCCGGGCGGACGCCGAGGCGCAGCGCCAGGGCTGGATCACCTTCGGCGGCAATCAGCTCGGCAACCTTGGCGGCGGCAGCCGGGCTGAGCGACGCCGGGCTTGCCGTTGTTGCGGTATCGGGTTCGTTGGTGATCAATGGCACTCCTTGGAACGGATCCTGGCCCACCAAATAGTCTGGGCGCGCACCAGGATTATATGACAGCTGAGACTCTGATGGGGACGGACACGTCAAATAACCATCGGCCGGCCTCTACGATTCCCTTAGATGACAGCGGCCACCGACTCAACTGCCCCTATTTGGGAGGCCCTCCGCGGCGTCCTCGACCCGGAACTCGGCGAGAACGTCGTCGACCTCGGCATGATCAAGGACGTCAGCCTCGCCCAGGGTCGCGCCCGGATTGCCGTGGCGTTGACGATCGCCGCCTGCCCGTTGCGCGACCAGATCGAGGGCGACGTGGTCCGCAAGGTGACCGCCCTCCCCGATATCGACAAGGTTGCGGTCGATATCGTCGCCATGACCCAAGCCGAGCGCACCGAGCTCATGGAGCGCGTACGCCGGCGCGCCCGGGAGAATGCCGGCGCCACCAGAGTGCATCCGACGACCCGTGTCGTTGCCGTCTCCTCCGGAAAGGGTGGCGTCGGCAAGTCGTCGGTGAGCGTCAACCTGGCACTGGCCCTGGCCGCACGCGGATACGAGGTGGGCCTGCTCGATGCGGACATCTGGGGGTTCTCGATTCCGCGCATGCTGGGCGCCTCCGGCGCATCGCTCACCGCCAACGAGGAGCGGGTCATTCAACCGGCCGCGGCCCTCGGACTATCCGTCGTCTCCACCGGCCTGATAGTCGAAGATGAGGAGACGGCTCTGATGTGGCGCGGGCTCATGCTGTCGAAGGCCCTGGAGCAGTTCCTGCGGGACGTGGGATGGTCACCGGACATGGACTACCTGATCATCGACATGCCGCCGGGTACCGGCGACGTGCAGATGGCGCTGGCCCGGCTCCTGCCCCAGGCCGAGATGATCGTCGTCACGACGCCACAGAAGGCCGCACAGAAAGTGGCGAGCCGCGTCGCCGACATGGCGCGCCGCTCGTTCATGCCGGTGATCGGGGTGATCGAGAACATGTCGGGTTTCACCGCCAAGGACGGCGAGCGCTACGACCTATTCGGAAAGGGCGGTGGCGCCGAGCTCGCCGCCGACCTCGGAGTGCCCCTTCTCGGCGAAATCCCACTCGACCCTGAAGTCGTCATCGGGGGCGACGAGGGCTCTCCCGTCGTCCGCGCCCACCCGGACTCACCCGCCGCCGCCGCCTTCGCCGCGGCCGCCAAGACCCTGACCGAACTGGTCCCGCCGGCCGCCGCCGACTCATGCACCAGCCGAATCGCCATCCTCGAAGCGCAGCTGGCGGCGCTTCCCTAATACTCAGTACTCAGTACCTAGTACTCAGTACTGAGTACTTATCGCCTAGTAACAGAGATCGGCCACCAGGGGATACGGGTTGACGGCTCCCCCGCCGCCGGGGTGGTATTCGAAGTGGAGGTGGGGAATGGTGTAGGCGGCGTTCCCGGTGTTGCCGACGTATCCCAGCAACTCCCCGACGTCGAGACTCTGGCCGACACGCAGGCCGGAGGCCCATCCATCGAGGTGGGCGTAGTAGTAGGTATCGCCTGAGCCGGCGCGCAGCCACACCGTCTTGCCGCCGAGCCCACCGTTGCCGATTCTCAGTACGGTGGCGCTCTCCACAGCGACCAGCGGCGTCCCGCGGGCCGCGATCATGTCGACACCCTGGTGGGATCGCCCGCCGGATCGAGCAGCACCCCACGTGTCCGTGAAGCTCACGGCTCCGTTGACGGGGCACGTCTTGCCATTCTCGGGCGGCGGCGGCACCAGCGTCGTCGTGGTGGTAGTCGTCGTTCCGGGTGGCTGCGTGGTGCCCGAAGACGTGGTGTTTCCCGGGGGCTGCGTCGTCCCCGGGGCCGCGGTGGTGGTCGTGGTCGAAGTCGCCGCCCGGCGCCGCGCCTCCTCTTCGCGAGCGCGCCGCTCGGCTGCGAGCCGCTCCGCCTCGATACGGGCCGCCTCCTGACGGGCCCATTGCTCGGCGACTGCCCGGTATCTGGCGTC
>CAMYJM010000306.1 GCA_947258635.1 uncultured Acidimicrobiaceae bacterium | reverse complement strand
GACAGCACTCGCAGCTCGATGTCCTGGGAGCCGGAATCCGCCCCGTAAGAGGTGTGAACGACGACCGAATCGCCCACAGTGACGGGATTGCCCTGCAAGGAGCGTGCCAGGTGGCGGGCGTCGAGTTTCACGTCTGCGCCGCCGACAACCACCCGTTTGGCTTCGTGGAGGATGGTGCGTTTGGCGTCCACGGAGTCACCGATACCGAGTCCGGCGTTGCGCCGGGCCCGGTCGCCGAGGGTGATGGTGTTGGTGGTCGCCATTTCGCCGGGAACTACGAGGACGTGAGTGCGACCGATGGCGATCACGCCGCCGCCGGGTAGTCCCATCGCAGTGAGCAGAACGGAATCCGCTCTGGCTTGGGGATCGGCTCCTTGGCGGACGATGAACTTCATGTGACTGAGGCTAGTGGCGGTAGCAGGTCATCCCGCAAGCGCCTCGAGTGACGGCACCGGACGGGCCGGCGAAGCCAGCGGAGATACGGTGTCGATCACTCTCGATCCGGGGCGGATCACCCAGCGCCACACGAGTTGGACTTCTTCCTGGAGCGCGATGGATGTCGGCACCTGGCTCGGCTCGAGAGCATCGTCGCCGGCGATATTGAACAGCGGAGAGCCGTCGCCGGACGTCCACGTGGACACGAGCCGTCCCTGATCGATGAGGGCGCTGTCGCCGTCGGCGCTTTCGACCCAGAGGCGGCCTGCGCCCTGGAGGCTCTGCCATTGGCGCCTCCGGTTGAGGCTGGCAGCCAGCGCCTGGAACCGATCACGCGCCAGTGCGGCGTCTTCGAAGCGCTGGTCGCGGGCGCGGGCCTTCATGCGCTCTGCGAGCGGCGCCAGCAGCCGCTTCGGGTCGTGGGCGATCCCGACGCGGACGTCTTCGCACACCCGGGCGTAGCGGGCTTCGTCGATGTCTCCGGCGCACGGGCACATCGCGATTCCGAGTTGGGCGAAGTTGCAGGCGGCGGTTGCCCGGCCGGGGCCGCCGGTGCAGCGGCGAATCGGCACCGCATCCCAGATCGCGGTCATCACCGTCTCGGCGGCCTGTTTGGATCGAAAGGGTCCCAGGTAGCTGCTGCCCTCATCCCGGTACGTGCGCACAATCGACAGCCGCGGGTGGCGCTCGGCGGTCAGCTTGAGCCAGTGGGTCGTCTTCGGCGGCCGCGATCGGCGGTTGTAGCGGGGGGCCATCGCGTGGATGAGGCGGAGCTCTGTGATCTCGGCCTCCAGCTCGGTGGGACATACTCGATGGTCGACGCGGGCGAGATTCCGCAGCATCGTCGTAACGCTGCGCCGCGTATCGCCGTAGAAATAGGAGCGGACTCGAGATCGCAGGTTCTTGGCCTTGCCGACATAGATGACATTGTCATCGAGGTCGTGGAACAGGTACACACCGGGCAGGCGGGGCAGCCGGTCCGTCAGATGGAGCTTGTCGTAGTGCGGCCTGCCCTTGGCCGTGGGCAGCCGCAGTAGGTCTTCGAGGTAGGTAGCGCCGACGCTGCCGGCCCGCTCGAGGAGCTCGAAGAACACGTGGGCCGTGGCCCTGGCGTCCTCGAGGGCCCGGTGGTTTGGCTTGGTGGGGGAGCGGAAGTGGGCGGCGAGGCTCGAGAGCTTGAGGTTGCGGACCTCGGTCTGCACCAGGCGCCGCGCCAGCCCAATTGTGTCGACTGTGCGGTTGGAAAGTCGCCCGTAGCCGAGGCGCACCGCCGCCGCATTGAGAAACGACATGTCGAAGCGGATGTTGTGGCCGACGATCACCGCGCCGCCGATGAACTCGAGAAGCGAGGCCATGCCTTCGTCGATCTTGGGTGCATCGATCACCATCGCCTGGGTGATCCCGGTGAGCACCGTGATCGTCGGCGGGATCGGGGCCCCGGGGTTGATCAGCGACTGAAAGGTCCCAATGAACTCGCCGCCGTGGTACTTCACCGCCCCGATCTCGGTTATCTCACAATTGGCTGCAGTCGCGCCGGTGGTCTCCAGATCCAGGATCACGAAGGTCACGTCGTGGAGCGGCGTGCCCAGATCGGCAAATGATCTCTGACCGAGCATCGGGAAGTCCGGCCTCTCGTCGGGCACATCAACGTAGCATCGAACATATGTTCGATCAAGGATCGGAGGACTACTGAGTACTAAGTACTAAGTACTTAGTACTCAGTACTTGGTACCCCTTTGCCTTAGGGCCTCGTACAGAAGCAGGGCCGCCGCGGTGGCGGCGTTGAGGCTGTCGCTGTGGCCGTGCATGGGAATGGCGATCTGAGGGACCTCCCGCCACGGCGCAGACAGGCCGGCGTGCTCGCTGCCGACCACGATGGCGATGGGGCCGGTGAGGTCGCAGTCCCACAGCATCGTGGTCGCTTCGGCCGTGGCCGCCACCACCGATATCTCCCGTGCAGCCAGCCACCCGGTCACGTTCTCACCCGATTCGGCGCCGACGGCGGCCGAGAACACGGCGCCCTGGGATGATCGGATCACGTTGGGGTTGACGAGGTCGGTGGCCGGATCCGACACGATGACAGCATCGGCCCCGGCGCCGTCGGCGCTGCGGATCATCGCTCCGACGTTGCCCGGTTTCTCGATGGCGTCGGCGATCAGCACCAGTGGTCGGTCGCTCAGGGAGAGGCGATCGAGCGAAAAAGCGGGGGAGCGAGCAATCCCGATGATGCCGGCCGGGTGAGCCCGGACGGAGACCTTGCCCATGGCGGCCTCCCCGACCTCGTAGCGACGCGCCCCGCGCCGGTTGAGCACAGCTGCCAGCTCGACTTCGGATAGTGCCGCTTTGTCGCCGACGAGCACCGACTCAAACTCGACATCGGCGCCCACCGCCCGGCTCACCTCGCGGGCACCTTCGACGATGCAGAGAGCCTGGCGATCGCGTTCCCGCCGTTTGTGGAGTTCGCGCCAGCGCCTGATCGCCGGGTTGCTCGTCGAGTCGATGCGGCGGACGGCTGGGGAGCTCACCAGCTCGAGCCGCCGCCTCCACCACTGAATCCGCCACCGCCGCCCCAGCCGCCGAACCCGCCGCCGCCCCAGCTGCCACCGCCCCACGAAGAACCGCCGCCGCCCCCGCTGAAGCCGCCACCGCCGCCCCAGCCGCCGAAGGCGTCCCCCCACCAGGAGCTCCGGTCCTGAGACCAGGACTGGTCGCGATAGATCGGCTCCCACCCCAGAGAGCCATGGTGGCCCTTGGTGATGACCCAGTGGTAGAAGAGCAGCGTGAAGGGGTCGAAGTCGTAAAGGCCGGGCGGAATCCGATCCCGGGTCCAGCTGTCGGTCTGGTAGGCGGTGCCGTCGTGGGCCAGCTCCGGGGCAAACCGGTCGGCCCCCTCGACGTCGCTACGGGCCAATGCCTGGCGTTGGGCGGCGTAGGCGAGCGCGAAGCGGCGGGGGCCGCGATGATCCGATGCCCCAAAGGCGGCGGCGACATCAGCGTAGGAACCCTCGAGGCCGAGGTCGGCGAGCGCCTTGCGGGCAGCCAACCAGCGATTGATTGCCTGGGCGGGCTCCAGCGACACGGCGAGGATCCCGGCGATGGTGCGCCGGGTTTCATTCTCGATCCCGTGGCCGGCGAGTTCGCGCAGCAACTCCTCATACACCTCGGGGCCGTCATCGCGTCTGCGCAGCAGGGCAGTTGTGATCGACACGGGCAGGCCGAGGCGGGAGGCTTCCTCGCGGACCAGCTTGATATCGGCGGGATGGCGCAGCCCGGCTAAGGCCAGCTCGACCGACTCGCCCGGGTCGATACCGCGGCCCCGATTCGAGTTATAGGCTGCAACGAACTCTCCGACACTGGTCTCGTCGTGGTTCATCAGCAAGAGGGCGGCGATCGCCGGGACGTCGAGCCCATCGGCCTCCAAGGCGGTGCCTTCCCTCTCCAGCTTGGCGCGCAGCACCTCGTAATCCTCGACGGATGCATCGAGGTCGTCGCTCACATCCGCCAGGGCAGCCGCTACCGCCGGCCGAGCCGTCGTCTCGGGAAGCCGTTCAATCAGCTCTTTGAGTCGGGCCGTCTTGGCGACGGCCGTGTCGTACACCTCGGCCATCTCCCCCAGGCTCTCAGTGAGACTGGCGGTCCGGTCGAACGCCGGGGCCGCTTCCAGGAAACGATCGGC
>CAMYJM010000305.1 GCA_947258635.1 uncultured Acidimicrobiaceae bacterium | reverse complement strand
GCAACGAGAACATCAAGATCTGGCCGGACAGCAAGAGCTGGGAAATCGGCTTCGCCGGCGGCAGCCATGCCTTTGATCATGACGGCGTTCGGCTCATCAATGAACGCACCCGCTTCCATTACTACGCAACCGGCATCACACCGGTCATGGTGAAACCTCCGGTTGGAGCAGGTTCTCAATACGTCATTGGCCTGCGCGATTCAGAGGGTGGAATTCTGAATGGTTCCAATACGTACAAACTGCATATTCCGGCCAACGTCCCTGCGAAGCGCTTCTGGGAAGTCACGGTATACGACAATCAGACCCGCAGCATGCTGCAGACCGACCAACGACTGCCCAGCGTCACCAGTATCCAGAGCGATGTGGTGCAGAATGCCGACGGCTCCTACGACATCTTCTTCGGTCCTGAAAAGCCCAAAGGCAAGGTCAACTGGATACAGACCATTCCGAATAAGGGGTGGAACGTCCTCTGGAGAATCTACAGCCCGACCCAGGTCTGGTACGACAAAGCATGGCGTCAGGGTGAGATCGAGCTCGTCGAGAAATAACGACGAGCACCGACCCAGGTCTGGTACGACAGGGCCTGGAGCGTGGGCGATTTCGAGCTGGTGGAGTAACCGATTCCGATAACTCCGCGAGGGGCCGATCAACGCCCCCTCGCCCAAACATGAGGAGATACTGATGGGACTTTTCGCAGACGACAAATTGCAGGACGAGCGGATCGCGGCCCTCGAGGAACACGTCCGCGTACTGACCGAAACCGTGCAGGCCAATCAGGTGGACCTGGCCGAAGGCCGGATCGCGATCCTCGCCCTGCAGGCGAAGGTCGACGAGAAGGTGTCGGCGGCGGACGTCGACCCGACGATCGTCAAGCTCAACCAGGATCTTGGGCTCGCGCGAAAGCAGCTCGAGGAAGCCTCGGAGGCGGCGTCCGAGAGCTGGGGAAAGCTGCAGGGCGGCGTTCGCGATGCCTTCGAGACGCTGCGCGCCAGCGTGCGCGAGGCCGCGGACCGGGTCCAGGAGAGCTGAAGAGAACGGTTCGACACCGATCCGCAATGGGTGAGCCATGACAACCGCAGAATCCAAGCAGCGCGACCGGATGTTCCTCACGCTCTTCCTGAAGAAGGCTCCCGGCGAGGTGACCGACGAGGAAGTGGCCTACTTCCGCGATCATCCGGACCAGATCGACGAGGTCAGCGCGCCGGTCGTCGTCCACCTGCTGTTTTTGTGGGTGGGCGCGCTGCTCGGAGCGCTGTTCGTCGGCGCTTCCAAGGTGATCAAGTTCGCCGAGCTCGCCTTTCTTTCCGAAGGCGTCCTCGAGTTCGTGGTCGACATCGTCTTCGAGAGCGGCGTGGCGCTGATCGGCGCCGCGGTCACCGCCTACATCCTGGGGATCCTGCTGAATCACCAGCAGGACAACGCGGCAACGTGGCGATCGGAGATCCGGCGCAAAATCGACAACATCGGGAACTGAATGAAAGGAGTTTTTCCATGACCACGCCATCGCTGAAGATGCCCGTCCCGGACGGACAGAACAGAAACCTTTTCGAGACCGCTGGCGAGAAGCAGACCAACGAAGACTTCGAGGCGGCGCCGGATGAAATCGCGACCAGCTTCGGCAACCTGAGATTCGAGCTCGAAGCCTTCCCCACCGAGGAGACCGTCCGGAGGATCTATGACGAGATGGATCTCCAGCGGGCGACGCAGGCCTACATGGACTTTGTGCCGGCCCTGTCGGTCTACGGCATCGTGAGATCCCACATCCGGGACTTCGGCTTCAGGAGCTCGTCCGACGTCGTGGTGGCCGCCGGCCCAGGCTGGCGGCCCAGCGAGCTCTACCTGACCGGCAACAACGCCACGGTCTATGCCTGTGCCTCCCTCGACTTGAAGGTCGAGGGCCCGACCGTGGTCGAGATCCCACCCGGCATGTACGGCACCGCGGACGATGCAGCATTCAGGTTCCTGGTCGATTTCGGATTCGTGGGACCGGACGAGGGCAAGGGCGGCAAATACCTGTTCCTGCCTCCCGGGCATGACGGCAACGTCCCCGAGGGTTACTTCGCGGTCTCGTCGCCAAGCTACCGAATCTGGGTCATGATGCGCGGCTTCGGTGAGGTCGGCACGGGTGAGCAGGCGGTCGACTGGTTTAGGCGAAACCTGCGAGTCTACCCGCTGGCGACCGGTCCCCGTGAGGGCAACTTCACCAATGGAACCGGAGCCGGGACCAACTCGCTGGCCCCGGAAGACGCTTCCGCCTTCGAGATGCTCAACGAGATCGTGCAGTACGAACCCAAGGAGCTGTTCGGCGCCGAGCAGCTTGGCCGCCTGGCCACACTGGGCATCCGCAAGGGAGAGCCCTTCAACCCGGATGAGCGCATGCGGCGCATCCTGGACCAGGCCGCCAAACAGGGTGTCGCCATGTCGCGCGCCATCGTCTACGCCTCTCGCGAGCCGGACATCCGCTACTGGCCGGACCGGCACTGGGAGAAGATGTTCCTCTACAACACGACCTTCGAGCGCGACGGCGTCAACGACATCGATGCGCGCACCCTCTGGCACTACCAGGCGATCGTGGTGTCACCCAACCTGGTCTCCACCACGCCGGGTGCGGGCACGGCCTACCTGACCACCTTCCGCGACACCGAGGGCCGCTATCTGGATGGCGGGAAGCATTACCGACTGCGCGTGCCGGCCGATCCACCAGTGAAGCGATTCTGGGCGATCTCGGCCTACGACCCGACCACCCGCAGCCTGCTGGACGTCGGGGGCAACAGCAACAAGTCGGTCGGCAGCCTGGACGATCCGGTCGCCAATTCCGACGGTTCGGTCGATGTCTACTTCGGCCCGAAAGCGTCCGCAGGCACAGAGAAGAACTGGGTGCCGACGAATCCCGACAAGGGCTTCTTCCTGGTCTTCCGCTTCTACGGCCCGACCGAGGGCTACATCGACAAGACCTGGGTGCTCAACGACCTCGAGCGCATCGAATAGCTGCCCGCGTGGGCCAAAGGAGTGATTCCATGAGCAAAAAGACCTTTCTGTCGGTGGCAGCGGTCCTGATCCTGGCGGCGCTCGCCGCCACCCCGGCGTCGGCCCAGCTCGGCGGCCACAACTTCCGCGGCGACTGGGGCCTGACCTCGGGCAGCCAGCCGCCGCCGGGCTGGTGGTTCGGGCTGTTCTACGTCGCCTACGACACCGACACCGTCCGCGACCGGAACGGCGACCGGATCAGCTTCGACCCGGATCGCCGCGGCAGCGTCACCGCCCAGGGCATCGCCCCCCTTGCCTGGTGGATCAGCGACAAGAAGATCCTCGGCGGCACCTACAGCTTGATGATCAATCCCTCGTTTCCGAACACCCGGCTCGAGGCGCCGGTCTTCGGCCTCGACGTCGACACCGGCTTCGACTGGGGCGACCTCTACCTCCAGCCGATCAACCTCGGCTGGCACCGGGGGCGGGCCGACTACATGGCCGGGCTGGGAGTCTTCATTCCCACCGGCAGGTACGAGGACGGGGCCGACGACAACGTCGGGCTCGGCATGTGGAGCTACGAGGTCTTCGCCGGCGCGACGTGGTACCTCAACCCCGCCAAGACCTGGAACCTGGCGCTAAGCGCCTACTGGGAGACCCACTCCGACAAAGAGGACTCGGACCAGCAGGTGGGCGACCTCCTGACCCTCGAAGGCGGTCTCGGCAGGTCGTTCGCCGAGGGCGCGATCAACGTCGGGGTCGCCTACTACGGCCAGTGGAAGCTCACCGACGACGACTTCGGCGTCGAGCTGCCGGCCGGGCTCGACGTCGGCAAGCACCAGGTCTTCGGCTTCGGGCCCGAGATCAACCTGCCGATCTTGGCCAAGCAGAAGCTGATCGCCATCCTCTCGGCGCGCTACCTCTTCGAGTTCGGCGCCGAGTCGACGACCGAGGGCGATACGTTCTTCCTCGGCCTGACGTTTCCCGTCGGCGTGGACTTCGGGTCGTAGCCGGAACGGACTGAACGGAGTCACCCAACGAACCACAAGGAGATCGCAATGAAGAACGGCACTCTCAAGAGCCACCCATTCAAGACCTCCTACCTGCTCGCCCTGCTCGCCGCCCTGCTGGTGCTGGCCCCCGGGGGGTTGCAGGCGAAG
>CAMYJM010000304.1:2858-6994 GCA_947258635.1 uncultured Acidimicrobiaceae bacterium | reverse complement strand
GTCATCTCCAGGAGACGCATCAGGTAGACAATCTGGTGATCCCCCCAGTAACCGATGTTGCTCCAGGGGTTGCCGGGCTCAGGAATCTCCCAATCGATGCCGTCTCTGGTGATCCGATAGGGGTTGAATCCGTCGGGCGTCGACGCGTTCAGAAAGACGGAGACGATGGCCGGTAGGTACGCCGGAAAGCTCAGGCACAGCCCTTCCCAGTTCTGGAAGATGTCGCGCCAGTTGCCTTCGTAGTGGACGACCGGCCGGCCGGCGGAGTCCTGCACGCGAATCGAAAACGAGTTCCACGGTCTGCTGGGATCGCCGTGACGCCGCGAGAACGTCAGCGGCAGGTACCCGAGTGAGAGACGGATCAGTTGGGGATCTCCGGTAGCCCGCACCTGCTGTATGAGGTCGGCTCGATCAACGCTCTCCGGCAACCCGGCCAGCCAAGCCGCGTGACGGGCTGCCACGATCCGGTTGCGGTTCGCCAAGAAGGCCGCGAAGTCGCCGCGGTCGACCTGAGTGCCGGAGACGAACACCCCGCCGCGCATCGCGTTGAACGCCACGTTGGCGAAGTGGTGGGCTGCCGCCATTCGATCGCCGGTGGATTGCAGAGCATCCGCGGTCGCCAGGATGCCGACGAGCGATTCGGTGCCACGCCGAACCGAGGCTGCCAGCTCCGCCTGCACGTCCGACCCAGCTCGTAGGAAGCCGAGAAGCTCGACCACCTGGACCTGGTCCCGACCGACATCGGCCACGATCGTCCAGTTCGTTGCGGCGCCCGGATCCAGCTCCTGGTGCGATCTGAGCAGGTAGGCGCCGGCCCGACCGGTCACCCGGGAAGCCGGCTTCGGATCGGCACCGCGGCGAAAAGCCCCGACGGTGGCGGCGTCAACGTCGAGGAAGGCTTCGTCCAGGCCGACCGACCAGGCAACCGAAGCCCGGAGCGCTTCGGCGGGCTCGGCCCGATCGATGATCCCCGACTCCAGCGAGAAGACGCCAAGCCGGGTCTCCCCATCGGTCACCTCGCTCCTCTTGTAGGCGTTGGTGAGGTTGCCCATCGCCCGGTACGTGGCCGGATTCAGGCCGTCCGGCATCAGGTTCAGTAAGCCGTCGAGGAGCTCCACGGCAACCGGCTTCTCACCGATGTTCACTATCGAGGCGTCTCTGACAAAGCCGAAGCGATCACTGTTGGACCAGCGGTAGCGGAAGACCAGGTCCAGCTCACGGTTGAATTCCTCGAACATGAGCTGATTGCCAACGACGGCCTTGTAGAGATTGCGCTCGATCCCCGGCGCAGCCATGCCGGTGAAGGGCTCCCATGCTGGTTCGGATGGTGATCGATCGGATCTGATCAGAGTGACGGGGCCCGTCACGCCGCCGGCGACATGGAGACGGTCGTCCGTCTCATAGGGAAAGAGCGCGGAGTCTGCGTTGCCCCGCCCGGCGGTGAGCCCGCCGCGGCTCGACACGAACATCCAGTGGTCGGTGTCGCTGAGGATGCTCATCAAGAAGGGGCCCAGCCGATCGACGTTCGGGATTACGTAGAACTCCTCCCCTTCGATTTCGAGAAATCCCTCCTCGACCAGGCCGACTGTGTTCAGCGTTGTAGTCACTTCAACTCTCGCTCTGTTCATTGGAAACTGTCGGAGGGCGCGTCGTTGCGGCCGAATCCGCGTGAATCCCGAGGCGCAGGCCGTGATTGACGGGATATGACGGAACGGCGTCCGGGTTGCCCAAATCCGATTCGCCCGCGGGCCACGGCTGGGGCAAGCGTCCCTCAAACGGCTGATCGCCCGTCAGCAAGCCCGGAAGCTGGGTTGCCTCCGTACCGGGAAGCCATGCAGCCACAACGGCGTCGGCCGAGGAAACCAAGTCTGGAATCACGAGCGGCCGACCCGAGTAGATCATGAGTATCAGGTGCTCGCAGCGTTGCCGCATCCGATGGAACACTTCCCGATCAAGGGCGGTCGCGGTGGGGACGGCGCTGTCACCGGGGCCTTCGGCGTACGGCTCCTCGGCGATACAGACGACGCCGACGCGGCCCGGCGGCCGTCCGCCAAACAGCCCATCTGGATCGTGCGCTACTTCCGAAGACGCTGCTCGCAACGCGCCGAGGAGCGTCGTCCCCGGCGTTGTCGCGCCGGTACCACCCTGCCAGCCGACGGTCCATCCTCCGCACTGCAGACCGATGTCATCGGCGGCCGCGCCCGCCAGATCGATGGGCTCGTTACCGCCGACCGGCAGCGCACCATTGTTCTTCAGCAGTACGGCGCTCCGGCGCGCCGCTTCAGCCGCGAGACGGCGATGATCCTCGTGCCCGACGACACTCAGCGCAGGTCGCGTCTGCGGCTCATTGAAGAGGCCCAGCGCCGACTTCGCCCGGAGGATGCGTCGCACCGCATCGTCGATCCGATCCATCGCGATGGCGCCTGCCGCCACCGCCCGGGTGGCCGCATCGATGAAGCGCCGGAACTCGTCGGGCACCATGACCATGTCGATACCGGCATTGATGGCTTCGATCACACAGTGGTCGTAGTCGGCGTCGAGCTGATCGATTCCCATCCAATCGGACACGACGAAGCCGGGGAAGCCCACTTCGCCTTTGAGGACATCGGTGAGCAGGTACCTGTGGCCGTGCAGCTTGTCGCCGTTCCACGAACTGTATGAGGCCATGATCGAGAGGGCTCCGGCGGCGACGGTCGACTCATAGGGTGGAAGGTGCACGGCGCGCAGCTCGGCCTCGTCGAGGCGGGTGTCACCCTGATCGATCCGCCATCCGTCGCCCCAGGGATCCCACCAATGGTTCCACTCCGGTGCCGAGACGGTTCCCCAGGTGGTGCCGCCGTCCCCCACGAAGTGTTTGGGACATGCCAGAACATCGAGCGCCCCGGCCCCGTCTCCGTGGAGCCCGTCGACGAGGGCGGACCCCAGCCGAGCCACCAGTGCCGGATCTCGGCCATAGCCTTCATAGGTCCGCCCCCAACGGATGTCGTGGGGAACGGCCACGGTCGGGGCAAACGTCCACCGGACTCCGGTCGCCATCATCTCAGCGGCGGTCGCCCGCCCGATCCGGCGCATGAGGTCGGCGTCGTCGATTGCTCCGAGCCCGATGTTGTGGGGAAAGATCGTGGCGCCGCCGACATTGCTGTGGCCGTGCACCGCGTC
Source organism: uncultured Acidimicrobiaceae bacterium (assembly GCA_947258635.1). Taxonomy (GTDB): domain Bacteria; phylum Actinomycetota; class Acidimicrobiia; order Spongiisociales; family UBA5794; genus JAHEJX01. The sequence goes on along the minus strand of CAMYJM010000304.1, from coordinate 3,835 downwards.
GATGCCGTAGACAAGTGGCACCCCGAGACGGGTTTGGGCAGCAGCCTCGGTGAATCCGGCGACCATGTCCGCCCACACCGCCGCGGTGTTGGGCGACGGATTGCCGTTACCGCCGCTGAGTACCGATCCGATGGCGTGGTCGGCGACCTCGGCCGGAGAGATCACTTCGTTCGATGCTTGCGTCATCTGCCCGATCTTTTCGGACAGGGTCATCGATCCCACGAGTGCTTCGATCCGACCTCCGCCGGCACTCATTCGCAACTCCGACTCACTCGCTGGCCGTCGAGGATTGCGGGTCTCAACCCGTTGGGTGGGGCTGAAACCCGCAATCGTCGAACGGCGCGGTTCACTACGGCACAAGCTCGTATGCGCCAACGTCGCAGCCTGCGCCCTGCGGCCGGGCGACCCCGCGTTGGTCCGTGGCCGGGCAGGCGCCGGCGTCGGCGGCATCGAGGGCCGGGCTGCCGGCTCCGAGGGCATGAGTGCGGGTGGCCCCGCCGTTGTCGGCCAGCGGTCCCAACAGTGCATCAGTGAACGATTGGTCGGTGGTCCCGTTCGGGTTGCAGGAGCCGTCGCCGATGACGTTGGAGCCGCCCGACGTGATCGTGGCCGCACCGCCGCCCTCGATCGCGCAGGCGAAAGCGCCGCCGAGCCCTTCGAGCACGTTGTTGGTCAATGTGGCGTTGGCCGGAGCACCGAAGGTGGCCACAAGGATCCCCGACGCTGTGCCGCCTGGTGCGCTATTGCCGGTGAACGTGGAGTTTGTCACCGTCAGTTGTCCGTCCGTGTGGAAGATCCCGCCACCGTGCCACGCCGTCGACACGTTGCCGCTGAACGTGCTGTTGACGATGGTGGCGTCTCCGAGCGAACGCAGCCCGCCGGCGACGTCTGCCAGCGCGGCATTGCCGCTGATCGTGCTCCGGGTGATATTGATCGTGCTTCCGAAGAAGCCGTATATCCCGCCGGACGGCTGGTTG
>CAMYJM010000304.1:0-2836 GCA_947258635.1 uncultured Acidimicrobiaceae bacterium | reverse complement strand
GAGGTTCAGCGTGGAGTCGGCACCGTTGTAGATGCCGCCACCGCCGAACTCGAAGTTCGCCGGCCCCGGGCTGTTCTCTGTGTTGTCTCTGACCACGACGCGGTCGAGGTTGAGCGTCCCGAGGTTCAGGATGCCGCCGCCCCGCGGAGCCGCCACACCGTCGGCTACTTCGAGGTCGTTCATCGAGACGGTGACCGGTGCCTCGACCCGGAACACTCGCGAGTTGCCGCCGCCGCTGACCACGATGCCCGGCACCGCCGAGGCGTCGATGATCACGGAACGGTCGGCCACGAGCTGACCCGAGGTCAGCCCGATGGTGCCACCGGCCAGGCCGGGATCGAAGTCGATCGTGCCACCATCGGCGATGAGCCCCAACGCCTCGCGCAGCGAGCCCGGGCCATCGTCCGCCAGCGTCGTCACGGTCAGCTCGGTCGGGGGCGGGATCGGAACCAGGCGTACCTGGTCGAGCCACAACGTTCCGACACTCGATCCGGCGTCCGGGAGGTCGAAACCGTAGCCCCAGACTTCGTTGAGGTTGAGCCCGTCGTCGGGAGCACCCGCCGGTTGCTCGGCGGACCGGATGAAGGTGTCAATCGGGACGACCACCTGCTGCCAGCCGGAGAAGTCATCGGTGAACGATGCCTCCCAGCGCTCGGCGGTGTCGGGACCCTGGAACACCCTCACATAGTCGACTGCCATCTCCTGCGGGAAGGTGAGACCGGGGTCGAGCTCGCCCCCGAAGTTGCCGCCGATCGCCATGTTGAGCAGGAGATACACGGGGTCGTTGAACACCCACTCATTCGGCGCGATGTCCGATGGATCGGCTTGGTGATACTGGATCCCGTCCACATACCAGACTATCGAATCGGGTTCCCACTCGATGACGAACGTGTGGTAGTCGTTGAAGACGGGTTCACCGAAGTCGTAGATATTGCCGAAGGCGTTGCCCCCGCTGTAGCCGGGGCCGTGGATCGTCCCGAAGATCTCTTCGGGCAGTCGGCTCACGTACTCCATGATGTCGATCTCGCCGGTCTGCGGCCACTCGACCAGGTCGATGTCCGTACCCAGGCTCCAGAAAGCGGGCCACAGGCCACCCGGTCCGTCGGGAACCAGGATCCGCGACTCGATCCGGCCGTAGGCGAACTCGGCCTTGTTCTTGGTCACAAGGCGCGCCGACGTGTACTCGCACGACCCGTAGTAGCAGAGCTCGCCGGCGGCCTCTTGGGCGGTGATGACAAGGTTGCCCTGACCATCCGTCGCCACGTTGTCGGTGCTGTCCGTGTAGTACTGCAGCTCCGAGTTGCCCCATCCGGGGATACCGTTGACGGATCCGTCGCCGATCTCGTAATCCCAGTTCGCCGGATTCGGGGGTGTGCCGGCGGGGTCATCGAACTCGTCACTCCACACCAGCTCCCAGCCGGCCGGACCGGGATCGGGGGCGCGGTTGTCGAGAACGTCGACAGTGACCTCGTCACCGGTGTTCTGGCCATAGAACCAGAAGCTGAGTGCTTCGGTTCCGGTCCAGTCCTGGCCGATGGCGAAGTCCCGGCTGAACCCGGCGTCCGATCCGCCGCCGGTGATGGGTTGGCCACCCAACGTGAACCCGTTCAAGGGCACAACGTCCGGATCACAGGGCAAGCCGGTGTCGGCAAAGCGGAAATGGAACACGAGATCGACGTCGCCGTCACGGTCGACGTCCTCCGCATGCCGCTTCGCCACCCCGGTCTTCTTGTCGACATGGAACTCAGCGGCCTCACCCAGCCTGACCGTCGTGTGGTCGACTGTCGTGGCGTCGAATTCATCCGTGGTGAAGAGAGTCACCGGGATGACACCGTTGCCCTGGTTGCAGACGCGTCCGTTGACGCTGATGTCGACAGCAAGCGGCACGGTCGCCTGGAGCACCCGCTCGTAAGCGCCTTGGCCGGGCAGCGCCATGGGGTCGCCGGCAGCCAATTCGGGGTTGTCCAGGGTTACCTGCCCGGTCGTGTCCCACATGTATGGGAACCGCTCGAAATCGTCGAGAAGGTTCGGGTCGAAAGGATCGTTGTCGACGATCGTGACATACGCCTGCAACGAGGCAGTCGCCACATCAACAGCATTGGCCAAGCGCAGCAATACGCGCTCGTCCGGCTCGTACTTGCCGTCGTCGAAGGTCTCGAACGGGAACGACAGCTCGCTGGGGCCTCCGTTGACGAAGGTCAGCGTGCCCGATACCGGCGTGTACTCACGACCGGGAATGGGCGTGAGCTCCTCCGTGAAGTAGTCGACGGAGACTTGGGCGGGGTCGTCTGCGTTCATCGGTCGGTTCAGCTTGACCGTGATGTCGCCGGTTGTGCCCTCCTCGACGTCGTAATCCGCCGCGGCGAAACCGACGGCGAGGTCGGGCAGCGCGGCTACGCCGTAGAGACTCGCCTCATCCATGTAGTAAGTCAGCGGGCCGCCGGTGCCCAAGGTCCCGAGGGCCCAGCCGTGCACCTCGAACCGGTCGAAGCCGTCGTTGGGGGCACCGTTGCCGATCTCCTTGCGCGTGAAGCTGGAGAACGGGAACTCGAGCAGCTGCCAGCCCACGAAGTCGTCATCGAAGGTAACCGTCCACCGCTCGGCATCGTCGGTCGTCGAGCCGGTATTGCGGTTCTCGAGCACGTCGATGAAGACGGATGTGCCGGAGCCGGTGCCGTGGAACCACAGCGAGAAGCCCTCACTGGTCGACCAGTCTTGCGGCACCCAGTTGCCGCCGGCCTCGAAGCCGTGGATGAAGCCGGCAAACGACGTCACGTCGACGTCCATCTGCAGCACACTATTGGGAGTGCCAACGGCCGGCAGGACGGGTGCCGGC
>CAMYJM010000303.1 GCA_947258635.1 uncultured Acidimicrobiaceae bacterium | reverse complement strand
TGCCCGGTCGGGTGGCGGCCATTGAGGCAGGCAGCAGCTGGGACTACGCCTTCACGATCGACGGATGGGGCACATCGCATTACGTCGTCGACAGCGCGGGGGCCGCTTCCCGTCTCAACTCCACTCCGGACTACAAACTGCTGGCCGACCGGCGCACCTTGCTGGTGACGGTGCCGCGCGCCACGCTACCCGCCGGGGACGAGAGCAGATGGCGCTACGGAGTCGCCGTCATTGCCAATCAAGCCATCCCGACACTCGGGATTCACGGCTTGCGCGCCCTGGAGAGGGAACCGGGGAGGTTTCATCTCGGAGGCGGGACCGGTGCCGCCAACGACCCGATGATCATCGACCTGCTCCACCCAACCGGCGGGGCTCAGGAAGCGGCCCTGACATACCCGGCGCCGGTTCTCGGCAGCGAATCCGAGCTGGCGATCGAGCAGCTCGCCCGCCTGCCCATGCTGCCGGGCTGAGGCAGCCAGGGCCCCGCCCGGGGGTTACCAGGCGGCCGCTCCCCGCCGTACGGTGGCCCGGTCCACTTTGCCGTTGCTGAGGTACGGCAGGGCGGCGACGATGCGGATCTCCTTGGGGATGGCATGACGCGGCAGAGCGGCCGCGAGCGCAACCTGCAACTCGCTCGCAGTCAGCCCTTCTCCGCTGACGACCGCCACCAGACGCTCGCCCCACTCCTCGTCCGGTAGGCCGAAAGCCACCACGTCGATCACCCCGGGCACGCCCGCCAGAATCGCCTCCACCGCAGCCGGATGGACGTTCTCGCCCCCCGTCACGACGACCTCGTCGGCGCGGCCGAGGACCACCAATCGGCCGGCTCCATCGAAGTACCCGATGTCATTGGTCACGAAGGCCCCGGAGCGCGGCAGCTCATCGATGTAACCCGGCGACACTGTCGGCCCCGCCACACTCAGCAGCCCCGGCCGGCCGGGAGCCGCCGCCACCGATACTGCGACACCGGGCAGCGGATGTCCCACCGTGCCGGCGGCAGCCGGCCACTCACCGGGACGCACCGTCGATATCTGGCCACCGGTCTCGGTCATGCCGTAGGTCGCAACGGCGGCGAGCCCGGCGGCGGTGGCGGCGGCGATCAGATCGTCGCCGACGCCAGCCCCCCCGATGAGGGCACCGCGTACCCCGGGCCAGGGGCCGCGCTGGGTGCTCATGAGGCGCCGCAACATCGTCGGGACCAGGCTCACCCAGGTGACGCCGTCTCGAAGTGCCGCCGCCACAGGGGCGGGCTCGAATTGCCCGTGCAGCAGCACCTGAGATCCGTCGTGAGCCGACCGCCACAGGATCGCCAGCCCGGCGACGTGATGCAGTGGCAGCGTCAAGAGCCACACATCCGTATCCCGGGTGCCGAGGTGAATTCGCGAGGCGGCGGCTGCTGCTGCGATGTTCCCGGCCGTGAGCACGACGCCTCGCGGCCGGCCGGCGGTGCCCGAAGTCCCCACGATCAGGACCGGCCGGTCGGGCGACGGCTCGGGCTCCGGCTGCCCGGGATGGGCCCGCGGTGGCCAGCCCAGCGTGGCTCCGAACGACTCGGCGAGCCGGCCGGCCGCGGCGACGTCCAATCGCGGGTCGAGCGGCACGGCAATCCCGCCGGCACGCGGAATCCCCCACACCGATGCGATCGAGGCCGGGCTCATCTCAGCCCGGAAAGCGACGCGCGAGCCGGCCGCCACCCGGGCGGCAATCTCGTGCGCCGCGTAGTCGAGGTCGGCAAACGTCCACCGATGGTCGCCGACCCGGAGCGCGATCCGGTCGGGCCACCGCGAGGCGGCCCGGGCGAGCAGGTCGGGGGCAACGGGGTCGTCCATCTGCGGTCACTACAGTATCGACCCGGACGGCCGGGTCGGCCGGCACAACGGCTATCGGAGTAACACGTTGGCAGCAGACGACACGACGGTATCTGAGATCTTCGACGAGTCGGCGTGGGGCGCAGTCGGCGGATTCGACTTCACCGACATCACCTACCACCGGGCTCACGATGTCGGCGCCGTCCGCATCGCCTTCAACCGCCCCGAAGTGCGCAACGCCTTCCGCCCGCATACGGTCGACGAGCTCTACAGAGCGCTCGATCACGCCCGGATGACGTCCGATGTGGGCGCCGTGCTGCTCACCGGCAACGGCCCCTCGCCGCGAGACGGCGGCTGGGCCTTCTGCTCGGGGGGCGACCAGCGGATCCGGGGCAAGGATGGCTACAAATACGAGGGCGACGACGGAGTCGATCCGGCTCGCCTCGGGCGGCTTCACATCCTCGAGGTACAGCGCCTCATCCGTTTCATGCCCAAAGTCGTGATCGCCGTCGTGCCGGGCTGGGCCGTCGGCGGCGGTCACAGTCTCCATGTCGTCTGCGATCTGACGCTGGCATCCGAGGAGCATGCCGTTTTCAAACAGACCGATCCCGACGTGGCCAGTTTCGACGGTGGGTACGGTTCGGCGCTTCTGGCCCGGCAGGTGGGCCAGAAGCGGGCCCGCGAGATCTTCTTTCTGGGCCGTGACTACTCGGCGCGGGAGGCATTCGACATGGGCATGGTCAATTCCGTGATCCCCCACGCCGAGCTCGAGGCAACGGCACTGAAGTGGGCCCGCGAGATCACGGCGAAGTCGCCGACGGCCCAGCGGATGTTGAAGTACGCGTTCAACCTCCAGGACGATGGGCTGGTGGGACAGCAGCTCTTCGCCGGGGAGGCGACCCGGCTCGCCTACGGCACCGACGAGGCCATCGAAGGGCGCGCCGCATTCCTCGAAAAGCGGCCGCAGGACTACTCGAAGTACCCCTGGCACTTCTGACATGATGCGTTCCTGGCTGCTGGCAGCCCGCCCGGCCACCCTCTGGGCAGGTGTCGCCCCCGTGCTCGTTGCCGCGGCCCTCGCCGCCCGCGACGAGGTGTTCTCCTGGACGCGGTTCCTCGTGACGCTGGTGGCGGCCACCGCCATACAGGTCGGCGTCAACTTCGCCAATGACGTGGCCGATGCCACCAGGGGCGCCGACACCACGGAGCGTATCGGCCCGGCCCGGGCGGTGGCCTCCGGCTTGATCACGGCCCGCCAGATGTGGGTCGGCATCGCCGTCGCCTTCGGCGTGGCCGCAGCCGGCGGACTCTATCTGATAAGCGTTGCCGGCCCGGCCATTGCCGTCATCGGGGTCGCTTCAATCGTTGCGGCACTCGGTTACACGAACGGGCCGGCACCGTACGGCTACCGGGGCCTCGGCGAGGCCTTCGTCTTCGTGTTCTTCGGCCTCGTCGCCACGGTCGGTGCCCGGTACGTGTTCGATCGCACGGCGCCGATCGAGGCCTGGCTGGCGGGAGTCGTCATGGGGCTGCTCGCCACCGCGATCCTGCTCGCCAACAACGTGCGCGACATCGAGACCGACGCGGCGGCGGGCAAAGATACTCTCGTAGTGAAGGTGGGGCGCCCCGGTGGCGTCGCCATTTACAGCGCAACGCTGGCCGGCGCCTACGCAGTGATCTTGCTGGCAACGCTGTCGGGCTGGCTGCCGTTGTGGGCCTTGCTCAGCCTGCTGACGATTCCCCTGGCGGCGCCGCTGATACGGACGATCCGGGCCGAGACGACAGGGCCGCCGTTGATCGGGGTCCTCAAAGGGACCGCCCGCCTCCAGCTGCTGGTGGCGCTGACGCTCAGCGCGGCGATTCTCCTCGACCGCGCTTTGTGACCCAGCCGAGCGTACGTGAATGTCACCAGAGGTGACGGCCAGACGACGAGCGCCAAGGTGCCAGTGTGTTGCGACTGGTACCCTCGGCTCGGTGCAACAGCCCTCACGTGATCGACCACAGGTGCCCGCCGGTTACGGCGTGCCGGACTCCGACGAGGGAGTTCTCGAATGGTCTGCCGTCGAAGGTCGGCTGCGGTCGTCCGCCAACTACTGGATGGCGACGACACGACCCGACGGGAGGCCCCATGTCGTCCCTCGCTGGGGTGTCTGGATGGATGGGCGGTTCTGGTACGACGGGGCCGTCGACACGATCCACGTGAAGAACCTGAACGAGAACCCGGCGTGTGTTCTCCACCTCGAGGATGGCCGCCAGGCCGTGATCGTCGAAGGTCGATCCGAGGCGGCGGCACCATCAGTCCGTGGCGAAGCGCCAGGTGCGCGAGGTCCACGTCGTTTCGCGCTCCCAGCTTCTGCAGCAGCCGGGTGCGGTAGGTGCTCACGGTCTTGA
>CAMYJM010000302.1 GCA_947258635.1 uncultured Acidimicrobiaceae bacterium | reverse complement strand
CGATCGTCAGACTGTGTTTTCCGGGCTCCAGCCGACCGGGAACATTCACATCGGGAACTATCTCGGCGCGCTGATCAATTGGGTGCAACTGCAGGACGAGTACGACACGGTCTATTGCGTCGTCGACCTCCACGCCATCACTGTCAACTACGAGCCGGCTGAATACCAGAAGGAGCGGCTCGAAGCCGCCAAGGTGCTCATTGCGTGCGGCATCGACCCGAGCCGTTCGCTCTTCTACTTTCAGAGTCAGGTCCCGCAGCACGCCGAGTTGTCGTGGATTCTCGGGACGATGACCCCGACCGGCGTGCTCAACCGCATGACCCAATACAAGGAGAAGGCGGAGGCGGCCGGTGCCAACCTCGGTCTGTACTCCTATCCGGTGCTGATGGCCGCCGATATTCTCCTGTACCGGGCCAACCTCGTTCCGGTCGGCGACGACCAGCGCCAGCACCTCGAAATGACCCGGGACCTGGCGGAGCGTTTCAACAACCGGTTCGGGGATGTCTTCCCGATACCCGATGCCTTGATCCCGGAGAAGTCGGCTCGTGTCATGTCGCTCAGCGACCCCACGTCGAAGATGTCGAAGACGGACCCCAACGAGAAGAGCCGGGTGCTGATCCTCGATTCGCCCGATGTGATCCGGAAGAAGATCAAGTCCGCAGTCACCGATTCGGAGCCTACGGTGCGCTACGACTGGAACGCCAAGCCCGGGATCTCGAACCTCCTCGAGATCATGTCGGGATGCACCGGGCGCGCCATCGATGATTTGGCGGCGGAATATGCCGATTCCGGGTACGGCGCCTTCAAGGACGCGGTGGCCGAGTCGCTTGCTGCCAAGCTGGCCCCGGTGCGCCGCGCTTATCAACAGCTCGAAGATGGTGAGGTGGCTCGGCTCATGCAGAAGGGGGCACTCGATGCCCGCACCCGGGCGGAAGGCTTTCAGGAGGAGGTCCGCAAAGTCACCGGCCTCTCTGCTCCGTGAGCCCCGGCGGGGGTCGCGGTGCCTACTTGGCGGTCTCCTCGTCGCGGGTGACCACGTGCTCGGCGAAGCGGGCAATGCCCGAGATTGTGATGTGGGTGCGGATCGAGTGGACGATGTCGAACGTGTGGGTCGCCCCGGGAAGCTCCGCATAGACCACGAGCGAATCGGAGACGTCCGCTAGGGCGGCGTAGAACTGGCGCGACTCATGCGGTGGGACGACGGCGTCCTGGGCGCCGTGGATGAGCAACCATGGTGGGGCTGCCGGCGTCACCCGGTCGAGAGGAGAGGCGGCCCGGTAGGCCTCGGGAGCGTCCTCGGGACGGGCCTTCATGACGACGTTCGGGATCAGGGGCCAGCCGTCCCGGGTCTCGTTGCGGTTGATGAAGTCATATATGCCGTAGAGCGTGACGACGCCGGCCACGCTCGTGTCCTCACCCTCGAAGCCCGGCTGGTACGAGGTATCGCCCGGCGTGAGTGCGGCCATCGCCGCCAGGTGGCCGCCGGCCGAGCCGCCGGTGATGATGATCGAATCGGGATCACCCCCGAGGCGCGGCGCCTCGCGTTTCAGCCAGACAATTGCCTGCTTGACGGCTACGAGGTGTTCGGGAAAGGTGGCCGCGGGCGACAACGGGTAGGTGATCGAGGCGCAGATCCAGCCGCGGGCCGCCAACCGATCCATCAGCGGGCGGGCTTGCTGGCGCCGGTTGCCGCCCCGCCAGCCGCCGCCGTGGACCTGGAGCAGAATCGGGGCATGCGCCGGGGCCTCGTTGCGAGCGCGATACACGTCAAGGTGTAGTCCCGGCGCGTATTCGATGTCTTCGAGCCGTTCGACGTTGCTCGGCACCCGCCACGGCCACGCGATCAACGCTCGCCGCCAGTCGATCCCGACGAAGCCGTCGGTGGAGATTCCGGCCTCAGCCAGCGCCGCTCGCATCACAGCCCCGGTCTGTAGGGAACGACGGGCCAGCAGCACGTATACCGCCCACGTCGTCAAGGTGAGCCAGAGAGCGATACGACCGGCTCGGTGGTCGAGCGCCCCGGCCCAGATGAGCAGTCCGCCGCTGATGATCCGGGTGAGCACCCGCAGCGGGACCAGCTCGGCCGTGAGCAACATCGGGATCCACAGGGGCCGGCGCAGCGGCGGCACATCCGGGGCCGAGCGGCGCAACGTGTTGAGCGCCGTGAGGAAGCCCAAGAGCGCAATGAAGAAGAAGAAACCGGCGGCGAGCATCGACGGAGCCTATTACAGCGTCGGATCTTGTTTGGCGGACTGCATCTTGCGGGAGCGGCTAGCTTGCGCCAATGGACAAGATCTCACCGTCATCATGGGTTGTTGCCGGGGCTCGTTCCCGCCGACCCGGCGAGCCGCTCAACGTTGCCCCAGTCCTCGCCTCCAACTTCTACCTGCCGAGCGACCGCATCTATTCGCGGGGCGACGGCACGACAACGTCCGAGGCGCTCGAAGAGCTGATCGGCGGCCTCGAAGGCGGTGCCGCACTGGCGTTCTCTTCGGGCATGGCGGCAGTGGCCGCGGTACTTCACCGCTTGCCGGTCGGGGCGGTACTGGCAGTGCCCGAGGATCCTTATCACGGCGTCGCCGGGCTGTGCGTTGAAGGTGAGGAGCAGGGCCGCTGGACGGTTCTCCGTCTCGATCTTGCCGATACCGACGCCTGGGTGGAGGCGGCATTGACCGCCGACCTCCTCTGGCTCGAATCGCCGGCCAACCCGCTCATCACCGTTGCCGATTTGCCCGCCATATGTGGAGCGCCCCGCAAGCCGGGCACTCTGGTCGCCGTTGATTCGACATTCGCCACCCCGCTCGTGCAGCAGCCCCTCGCACTGGGGGCCGACATCGTGATGCACTCGGCGACGAAGTTCATCGGCGGTCACTCCGATCTGCTCGGAGGGTTGCTGGTGACTCGTCAGGTCGACCTGTACGACGAGCTGGCCGAGCGCCGCAAGCTCACCGGGGCCATCATCGGAGCGATGGAGGCCTTTCTGGCAACCCGGGGCGCCCGCACCCTCAGCCTGCGGATGGAGCGGGCGCAGCACAACGCCATGATCCTGGCGGAACGCCTTGAGGCCCATCCCGAGGTCAGCCGGGTGCGCTATCCCGGCTTGCCGAGCCACGACACCCATGAGGCGGCCAAACGTTTCATGGCCGGCTTCGGGGCCATGATGAGCTTCGAGACCACCGGCACGGGGGAGCGAGCCGGCGCCGTTTGCGAGCGAGCCGAGCTGATCAACCACGCCACCAGCCTCGGCGGAATCGAGTCGACCATGGAGCGCCGGGCCGTCATACCGGGCCAAGAGACGATCCCGCCGACCCTCATCCGTTTCAGCATCGGCTGCGAGGACGTCGAGGACCTCTGGAGCGACCTGACCCAGGCTCTGGAGTCGACGCGGGGGTAATTCGGGCCGGGCCAGCTACCGTCGCACCGATTGCCGATTCTGAGCGAGGTTGCCATGTCCATAGTCCTTTTCGAAAGGCGCGATCGGATCGCATTTGTCACGTTGAACCGTCCTGAAGCCAAAAACGCGATCAACCCGGAGGTCCATCGGCGGCTCTGGGAGATCTGGCAGGACTTCCGCGACGACGACTCGGTGGACGTTGCGATTCTGACCGGCACCGGTGATGCCTTCTGCGCCGGAGCCGATCTGAAGAGCTACATGACCCGCTGGCCGGGAGCTACCCCAGATCAGGTAAGGGCGAATCTGGCGGATGGCCTCGGTGGCCTGACGCGCGGGCTGCACCGGATCGCCAAGCCGGTGATCGGTGCCGTCAACGGATGGGCGCTGGCCGGTGGGTTCGAAACCGCCCTGGCGTGCGACATTCGCATCGCATCTGAGCGGGCCCGGTTCGGGTCCTTCGAAGCGCGTCGAGGGTTTCACCATGGTGACGGCGGCATTCCGCGGCTGGTGAATTCGGCCGGCGTCGGCGTCGCCATGCACATGCTGCTCACGGCTGAGCCGATCGACGCCGCGCAAGCGCTGCAGTGGAATCTGGTCAGCGAGGTGGTGCCTCACGAGCACCTGATGGCGCGTGCCGAGGAGATCGCCCGCCAAATACTGCGCAACGATCAGACAGCGGTACGTTCTGCCAAAGAGACGATCCTCGACATGGTCGGTCGCGATCTCGACGACCAGCTCCGCCTGGAGGCCATCAACGGGTATACAGTGGCAACCCGCCCCGAGGTGCCCGAGCGTCTCCAATCCTTCTACGACAAGACCGA
>CAMYJM010000301.1 GCA_947258635.1 uncultured Acidimicrobiaceae bacterium | reverse complement strand
GATCCTGTAGGTCGGTCGGGTTTCCATCGGCGGTTGTCCCTCCATTCGTCTGTACCGGTACTCGTATGGTCTGCGACAAGCCGTCCGGCGTCTTCGCCCGCAGGAGCGAAACCCGTATCCCCCAAACGGGGGAATCCGGCAACCCTTCGGGTTGCTTGGGAGTTGCTGCGCAACTCCTGGGCGGAGGCGCGGTGTGAGGTTGGTGTCCGCGCGAGCTTGGGAGTTGCTGCGCAACTCCTGGGGAGAGGCGCGGTGCAGGCGTGGTGTGGGTTCCGCTAGCTGCGGGCTTTGCCCTCTTCGGCGTCGTTCGGCGCGGCCGGCTTGCCGGGCTTCCCTGCAGGCGACGAAGCCGGGGTCGGCACCTGATGCATCCACACGGTCCGCTGGGGGAAAGGGATCTCGATGCCCTCGGCGTCGAAGGCATCCTTGAGGCGGCGGCGCAGCTCACGCGCCGTGTTGAACTGCTCGGACGGCTCGACCTTCACGGCGAGGCGGAGGGCGATCGAGTCGGCGGCGAATCGTTCGACGCCGAGCACCAGGGGCTCCTCGAGGATGGTCGCCTCCGGAAGGTACTCCTGCCACATCTCGTCGGCGACCCGCTTGATCACTGCAGTGGCATGGTCGAGGTCGGTGTCGTAAGCGACGTCGACGTCCAACACGGCGCGGGCCCACTCCTGCGACTTGTTCGCCACCCGCCTGATCTCACCGTTGGGTATGTGCCACAGGGCGCCGTTGACATCGCGGATCTTCGTCGTGCGCAGCTTGACTTCCTCTACCACGCCAGACGTCTCGCCGACATCGATGATGTCGCCGACGCCGTACTGGTCCTCGACGAACATGAAGATCCCCGACAGGAAATCCCGGACCAGGCTCTGGGCGCCGAAGCCCAGCGCGATGCCGACGATCCCGGCTGAGGCGATCAGCGGGCCGAGGTTGACGTCGAACTCGCCGAGCGCCATCAGCGTCGCGATGGTGTATATGACGATCCCGATCAGCGACCGCAGGACGGTCCCTATCGTCTGGGCTCGCTGGCGGCCCCGCTCGGCCTGCTCGGCAAGGCGGAGAGTTCGCTTGTACGCGAGGGTCCGCAGCGCTTCAAACGGCCCCAACTCTGCGTCCTCGGGCTCGTCGAACTCGACGGCTTCCTTCTGCTCGTGTGATTGGGCAACACGTTCGAAGGTTCTGGCGACCATTTGCTTCAGGATCCGATTGATGATCCAGGCAAAGAGGAAGATCAGCAGTACCTTGATCGGGCGCAGCATCAGGTCGCTGGTCTCGGCGAGGCGCTCGTTACCGGTCCAGTCGTAAACGAGTTCGCACAGGTAGCTGGGAGAGGTGCCGCAGGCGTCTGCCGTCGCGGTCTGCAGGGCGACGAGTTGAGCTGTAATCATCACCCGACGTTAGGAACAAAGCGCCCTCGTGACGAGGACCGCCGCGTTAACGTTCAACGTATGGCACCGAATCTGTTCGACACGACTTCCGCCCTCATTGTCGTCGACGTACAAAACGATTTCGCCGACCCAGTCGGTTCGCTCTATGTCTCCGGCGGCCAGAAAGTTGTCCCATTCATCAACGAGCAGATCGCCGGCGCCACGGCTGCCGGCGCCTTTGTCGTGTACACCCAGGACTGGCACCCGGAGAGCACGCCGCATTTTGCCAAAGACGGCGGGATCTGGCCGGTGCATTGCGTCGCCGGGACGTGGGGCAGTGAGTTTCACGCCGACCTGTCCGTTGTCGGTTCTACGGTGAAGAAGGGCACCGCCGGCGAGGACGGTTACTCCGGTTTCACGATGCGTGATCCGGTGAGCGGCGCAGAATCGGCTACCTCGCTGGAGGACATGCTGCGGGAACGCGGCATTGAGCGAGTCGCCGTATTGGGGCTGGCCACCGACTACTGCGTGAAGGCGACGGCCATGGATGCAGCTCGGCTCGGATTCGCGACGACTGTGCTCGCCGACGGAGTGCAGGCGGTGAACCTGGCACCGGGCGACGGCGCCCGCGCCGTGGCCGAGATGGTGACGGCCGGCGTCACGATCGGGTGAGGCGGGGGGCATGTGGCGATTTCGCAGTGGGGGACCGAGCGCCGGCTACTGCCGCGAGTGTGGCGAGGATGCGTTTCCCATTTCGCGGCCGGGGCCGTTCGAGAGAGTGCGCCACTTCGTGTGCTACGGAATGCCGGCCACGGGGTCGTGGAGCTGCCCCAACGGCCACGAAGCCGACGTAACCATCGGGTCCACGCGAACGCTGACGGCATCCCGGCTGCCCGGCCGTCTGTGGGTCCCGGTCGAGGCGGCGCGGATGATCTACTACGAGCGCACTGTGGTGCCGGTGCCGCTCACGTATTTGGTGGCGCTCGCTGTCGGCGCCGTCCTCGGGGCCGTTTTCGACATCTGGCTGGCCTGGCCGTGGTGGCTCGTTGCGCTAGGTGTTTTGGCGGCCGTGTGGCTGCTGTTCCTCGCCTCGGCCTTCCGGGCCGACAACCGCCGCCACCTCTTCGGCCGGCTCCGCTACTTGAAGGACCCGCACGGCCAGCACAGGCGGGAGCTCGAGGAGTTCAAGAGCCGGGTCAACGCCGGGGGCATCGCCGCTTACGGTGTTGCCGGGTGGGAAGGGCCCCTGAGGCTCGGCGGCTGGACCGGGAGGGACACCGAGATCTCGTCACTCCGGCTGGTGCATCTCACGAGTAGGGACGACGAGATGGCGGCGATCGAGGTCGAGTATCACTCCGCCGAGCGGCACTATCAGCAGCTCCACGACGAGCTGCTCGAGGACTTCATGGTGCAGTCGATGGAGCTGCCCGAGTCGACGGAGCCCCGCGACCTCGGACGGCGGATGCAGCAGCGGCGATGGCAGGCACTACAACAGAGCCCTCCGCCGTGGGAAGAAGCATCGATCGAGGTGGACGGCATTGCAGTGGCATTCGAAATCCTGGCGCGGTCAGATGCCTTCGTCACTGTCGCGCCCGTCGGCGGCGGCTACCTCGTGGTCGAGGCGCACGGCCCCGAGCCGGGCAGCTTTGCCATTGCGACCGTCGACGACATCGGGCCCTATGTAGAAGGCACCCTGGCGGCCATGGAGGCACACCGCAGAGAGGTGTAGCCGGTCCTCGCTACCCGGCCTTTGCCTCAGCGACCAAGCGGTGTTGTAGGTCCTTCATCTCCTGGGTGAGCGACACGTGATAGAAGTGCGGGTTGACCAGGCGGCGCACGCCGGGGTCGAGCAGGGCCACGTCGGCGGCGCGGCGATCCCGCATCTCGGCGATCGTCGGTGTCTCCAAGCGGCGGCCGTCGCGGAACACCGGACGGAGGAGCTCTTCGGCGGCGGCGACGTCGGCCGGCTCGAGAGTACGTTGGACGCCCTCGCGCAGCGGGTGATGCAGAGTGAGCGGTAGCTCGCCGGGCCGCGGTTCGGCGGCGGTGGCCACCACGTCGGCGGTGGCGTAGCCCCGCGAGTCGGTGACCCGCCACACCTGCTTGCGCCCCGGTATCGGCACCTTGGCCGGTGAATCCGACACCTTGATGGCGGGCTTCCAGGTGCCGCCGTCCTCGATGGCCACCAGCTTGCAGACCCCGTCGAGGGCGGCGTGGCCTTGTGAAGTGATCAGCCGGGTGCCGACTCCGTACATCAGCCGTGAAGTCAGATTCGCCGGATCGACACCGTAGCGGGGCGCCTCCTCCTCGATCTGGGAGAGGATCTGCCAGATCGCCAGCTCATCGAGGTTGCTCGAGAGCACGATGGCCACGTCGCCGAACCCGGCGTCGTTGAGCTGCTTGGCGGCCTGGATGCTGAGATAGGCGAGGTCTCCCGAATCGAGGCGGATGCCGGCCGGCTCGTGCCCACTCGCCTGCAACTCCTCGAACACGGTGATGGCATTGGGGACCCCGCTTTCGAGCGTGTTGATCGTGTCGACGAGCAAGAGGCAGTCATCCGGGTAGGTGGCGGCGAAGGCGCGGAATGCTTCGAGTTCTCCCCGGCCGAGGGCCATGAAGGCCTGCACCATTGAATGGGCGTGAGTGCCTTTCGGATCGACGCCGACGCTGTGGGATATCCCGACGTTCGAGGTGAAGTCGGCGCCCCCGATCAGCGCGGCGCGGGCTCCGGCGTTGGTCCCGGCGGCGGGGCCGCGGCGCATCCCGAACTCGAGGACCGTGCGGCCCTGGGCGGCCTCATGAACGCGGGAAGCCTTGGTGGCCAGGGGGGCCAAAGGGTGCACGACCCGGCCTTCGGCTACTGCGCCCACCTCGATATCCCGGAAGTGCCCGGCGTCGGCGAGCCAGTCGAGGAAGGCTCGATCGAACCGGGCCGCGCCGGTCGACGTTCGCTGACTCGCCAGCAGCTCGAGTTCGGCATCACCGAAGCAGGCGGTCTCCATCCACTCGAGCAGGGGATCGAGCCCGGCGAAGACGCAGTAGCCCGCCTGGTGGGTCCCGTAGTCGGGGTAGCTGCGGAATGTGTAGTCGAACTGGGCGGGCCGTTCGTGGATGCCCTCGCGGAAGTAAGTCTGGGCCATGGCCAGCTGGTACTGGTCGGTGAAGAGGATCCCGGTGGTGGTGTCGGTCGCGGTCATGGTTCCATGCTGGCAGCCGGACGGCATATCCGTCGAGCCATTACGGAAGAAGCACAGGCCCTTCGCCTCTACCCATCGGCGCCTGCTCCGATAGCGTCGGGAGGTGGGCCCACCCCCGGGCCGCCGTCGGGCCCAAGGGGGGACGCGGCTCGGCCCCGAGGAAGGGGGTGCGATGCTGATCGAGTTGAAGGACGTCGCCAAACGCTTCGGTGAAGGCTCCTTGGCAGTCACGGCCCTCGACGACGTCCAGCTTCTGATCGACCAGGGCGAGTTCGTCGTCGTATTGGGGCCGTCGGGCAGCGGCAAGACGACACTGCTGAACGTGGTCGGAGCGCTCGACGCGGCAAGCGCCGGTACGGTTCGCGTGAACGGTGTCGATATCACAACGGCCTCACGGCGCGAGCTGTTCGACTTCCGGGCGCGAACGGTCAGCTTCATATTCCAGTCGTTCAACCTCTTCCCCGGGTTGACTGCGTGGGAGAACGTGCAATTCGGTGTCGACGCGGCCGGGTCGGATGCCGATCCCGGCGCAGTCCTCGATAGCGTGGGCCTCGGCGACAACGCCGACCGCTTCCCATCCGAGTTGTCCGGCGGCGAGCAGCAGCGGGTGGCCATCGCCCGCGCCCTGGCCACACGCAACCCGATTCTGCTGTGCGACGAGCCAACGGGTGAGCTGGACTTTCGTACGGGAGTCCAGATCCTCGAGCTCCTCCAAGAGCAAGCCGGCAAGGGGCGGGCAGTGCTCGTCGTCACGCACAATCGCGAGATCTCACGAATGGCCGATCGGGTCGTCGAGCTGTCGGGCGGACGGATTGTCAGCGACGGTGCTCCCCGCGGCGGCAAGACCCCGGTCTCCGAGCTGAATTGGTGAGGAGGTGCTGTGCGAGCTGGAGGCCTTCTCCTCAAATGGTCCTGGCGTGACTTGCGGGCCCATTGGCCCAAGGTGGCGGCCATTGCCGTGGTCATCGCCATCGGCACCGGGGGCTACGCCGGGCTGACATCCACCACCGAGTGGCGGACCATCTCGTACGACGAGAGCTATCGCCGGCTTGCCATGTACGACGTGCGAGTCGATCTGGCGCCGGGGAGCTTTGTCGATCAGGACACCCTGGCGGCGCTGGTCGCGGAGATTCCGAGCGCAGCGGCCGTCAGTGCCCTCGCCGAGCGGCTCATCATCCCGACTCAGATCGACGCCTCCACGGACACTGAGACGATTCTCGTGCGGGGGTCGATCACCGGCGCGGACTTCTCCGGCGATGGACCCGAGGTCAATTCGTATCACGCCATCACCGGGCGTTTGTTGTCCCAGGACGACGCCGGCAAGCCGCAGGTGATGCTCGAGCGTACCTTTGCCAACTTCTACGGGCTGCCTGACAGCGGCCGGCTCGCAGTGAGCGGCGACCGTGCGGTCGACTTCGTCGGCCAGGCCACGACGCCGGAGTACTTCACAGTCGCCCCCGAAGGTGAGATGTTCATGTCCGAGGCCACTTTCGCGGCGCTCTTCACCACTCTGGAGACGGCACAATACCTGGCCGGTGCACCGGGGCAGGTCAACAACCTCGTCCTCACTCTCGGCCCCGATGCCGACCGCGATTCAATCGTCGCCGAATTGGAGGAGGCGGCCGCCAGCTTGCCCGTTGGGGCCACCGTGCTCACCCGAGATGACAACCTCTCGTATACGGCTCTCACTACGGACATCGACCAGGACCAGGCCATCTTCAACGCACTGGCCGCGCTCCTGATTGCCGGCGCGGTTGGAGCGGCGTTCAACCTCATCCACCGAATGGCCGAGCAACAGCGGCGCGAGATCGGCATCGGCATGGCTCTCGGAGTGAATCCGCGTGTCCTGGCGGTGCGGCCGCTGTTGGTGAGCGCGCAGATCGCGATCCTGGGTGTCGTCTTCGGTGTGGTGGTGGGGGTGCTCATCGGCAACGCCATGGCAACGGTCTTCACGGAGCTGATCCCCTTGCCGGTGTGGGAGACACCCTTCCCAACCGCGGTGTTCGTCCGGGTTGCCGCCATCGGGCTCATCGTTCCCTTCATCGCCAGCGCGATTCCGGTGTGGCGCGCCGTTCGGGTGGCGCCCATCGAAGCGATCAAGCCGTCGTTCGCCGGGGGACGGGCTCTCAAGGGCCGGCATCGCCGCCGCCCGGGCAACACGTTCACCGTCATGCCGTTCCGCAATCTGCGACGGTCCCCGCGGCGGACGGTGCTGACGATCGGTGGCATCGCCGCCGCCCTCACCGTCCTCATGGGGTTCCTCGGAATCATGGATTCCGTGTTCGGCGCGGTCGACACCGCCGAGAGCGAGTTCACCGGCGACTCGCCCGACCGCATCGCAGTGGCTCTCGACAACTTCTATCCGATCGCCTCGCCTCAGATTGGCGCCGTCGGTGAGGCGGCAACAGTCGAGCGGGTCGAGCCGGCGCTGCGCTTGCCCGGGTCGCTGGCGTCGGCCGCCGGCGAATTCGAGGCCTTCGTCGACGTCGTAGATTTTG
>CAMYJM010000300.1 GCA_947258635.1 uncultured Acidimicrobiaceae bacterium | reverse complement strand
AGCGGCCGTCGACGTACTCCCGTATTTCGGCGGGAGACTTGCCGTCGGCCCTGAGGCGCATCGTGTCGTGGGCGATGTCAACACAAATCCCGCACCCGAGGGCGTGCGTATCGAACGAGATCGTCCCGTCCTCGGCGATGTCCTCGATGAAACAATGGAGGTTGCTCTCATGCCCCATCGAGCCGCAGCCGCAATAGCATGGCTGGTGGGCGAGATCCTCCGGGTGGGCAATCGCGAACAAATAGGCCTCTTGGACGGCAGTTGGCGCCGATCGGGCGAATTCGGGAAGCTTCGAGTGGTCGGCCAGGCCCATGTCGTGGCCCCCGCCGCATGACGATAGAACCCCCGAGATCAGGAGCGCGAGCACCGCCATCACCAGAATCCGCGACGTGCTCGACATTCTCAGCTCCATTTCAAGACGTCCAGTTCGAGAGAATGACGATCTCGTGATCTGGCCGCACGGGGTCGTTCGTTGCGAGGTGGAGGCGGAAGTCATGGAAGCCTCCCATGCCGCGGCTCATCGCAAAAGAGACGGCAACCGTTGTCGATTCGCCGGGGTTGAGGACCATCGAACCGATGGTCGGAGTGGGCGGTCAACACCCGTCCTTGAGCTCAACGAAGGGTTTCTCTGCGAACACCAAGGTTGCGTCCCCCGCATTGGTGACCTCAAACGAGGCCTCAACCATCTGGTTGAAGGGCACGTCACCGAAGTCCACGAAGTCGGTGTCGAGTTGCAGCACCGGCGTGCCAGTTGTGTCGATCAAGACGTCGGCGGTCGGCGATTGCTCTCGGGCCGTCGAGCTGAGAGCCACGACGACCAGGGCGGCGATCGCCAGCGCCCCGATCATCAGCCCCCGGGCGCGACGCGGCCGGACGCGGGGTTCGTGCTCCTCAGCCATTGGGTGCTCCGTCTGGACCGTGATGTGGTGCGCGCACCCGCCAGGGCTTCTGAATCGGGGGGAAAAGGTCCTATGACCTGGCGGGGCTTCTGAATCCCCAGAACCCGCGAACCCGTGAGCCGCACGGTTTGGCACGTGGTGCGAGATATCGCCCTCGATTCGCCACCGATCAGGTTGGGATTGTCACCGAGACTTCCAGCTGATCGGAGCCCCGGGACACTCCGACGACGAACGACTCGCCCGGCGTCACCGCGTCGAGCGCATCGTGCAAGTCGTCAACGTCTGTGACGTCCCGATCGGCGATTCTCACTATCAAGTCACCCTCGGCGATGCCCGCGGCGGCGGCAGGCCCGTCCTCGGCAACTTCGCGAACCAGAACGCCGTCCGTGTCGGGAAGGCCGACGGCTCGGCGCATCTTGCGAGCTACGAAACCGGGCACAACGGAAATCCCGAGGTAGCGACGCCGCGGGGCCTCGCCGGCCGCCAAGCCGGCCACCTTCTTCTGCATGGCGCGATCCGCAGCGATCGCGAGGTAGAAGCCCTCCCCCAGTCTGTTGGTGTTGATGCCGAGCAGACGGCCTGCTTCGTCGACGATGGGGCCGCCCGAAGATCCGGGCAGTAGTGGCGCCGTGTGCTCGATGCTGCCGCCGATCCGGCGGCCCCGCGGGCCCCGAAAGCTCCGATCGACGCCGGAGACGTAGCCGACCGTGACTCGCAGGCCACGGCCTCCGGGATTGGACAGACCCACCACGGACGCCCCGAGCGGCGGCGCTTCGATGCCCCAGGCGACTGGGGCCACATCTCCCGTGTCGACGGCAACGACGGCTATGTCACCGTCGACGTCGACGCCCGCGACTTCGCCGATGGAAGTTGTGCCGTCACGGAAGGTCACGGTCGGCTGCGAGCCAAACAGGTTGTGGGCGTTGGTCAGGACGGTATTGGGCGCAACCACCACGCCCGATCCCACGCGGCGCTGGCGCCCGATTCCGACTATGGCATCGCCGATCGTGCTCGCTACTTCGGTGATCGTCTCCTGTACGCCGCTCAACATCTCGTCTTCTCCCGGAGTCACTAGTAACTTGCAAGTAACAAGTATACCCTATCTCTGAAGCCGAGGATCGAGAGGGTTGAGCTAGCGTGTTCACGATGGCCGATTCTCCCTTGCACAGCGCACTCTCCAAAGTCGGCGACCGCTGGACCCTGGTGATCATCGACGCCCTCCTCCACGGACCACTCCGGTTCAACGATCTGCTCGAAACGGCAGCGGGCATCGCACCAAACACGCTCTCCTCGCGCCTCAAGGCTCTGGAGGGCGCGGGCCTGGTGATCGCCCAGGCCTACAGCGAGCGCCCGGTGCGCTATGAGTACACGCTGACGGCCTCCGGCAAGGAGCTCGCCGGTGCCATCAGCCTGCTCACCGCGTGGGGCGCCGGCGACTCAGATGCAGTGGAGACCCCGCGCCATACGCTGTGTGGGACACCGCTCGAGGTGCGCTGGTATTGCCCAACCTGCGATCGCGAAGCGACACGCGATGACGAAGCGTGGGACGTCTAGGACACCGGCGATCTTGTCGGCCGGACCGCCGGCCCGGGGCGCGGCTCCCGCGGCCCGACGAGGTGTCCCGAGTCGGTGTCCGGGTCGATTTGTGATCAGTAGGCGGCCCGGGCCGCTTCGATGACCGCTATCGCCTCCGCCGCCGACCGCCACCCGAGCGCGGCCGTCTTCTTCTCCTCCAGATCCTTGTAGACGGTGAAGAAGTGCTCCAACTCGCGTAAAAGGTGCCCCGGCACGTCGTCCAACGTCACGGCGGCAGCCCACACCGGATCACCCAGCGGCACCCCGAGGACTTTGTGGTCGGCCTCTCCCTCTCGAAAGGCAGATCGCCGTCTTCAGCGAGGGTCTCCGGGAAGAACCCATAGTCGGCGGGGTACCGGGTCGCCGTGAACAACATTCGATCGAGGAAGATCTCGCCGGTGTTGTGATCCATCTCGTATTTGTTGCGGCTCCCCTTCGGGATCTCCACGACCATCGTCAGCGCAGCGGCCATCGTCGAACGCTAGCCGCGATGCTGCCTTCGCTCTGCGCGGGTGAATCGGCGTCGCGCCGGCCCGAGGCTCACGAACTCACCCACGACGAATCGCATCCCGGGCTCCCGTCCACTCGGGCCCCGACCCTGGAGGTTGCCGAAGTCAACCTTCCTCAGCTGCGGCGTGCACCGCCGCCAAATCCAGTTTCGTCATGCCGAGCACGGCCTGCATCGCCCGCTCGGCGCGACCTGAGTCTGGATGACCCAACAATTCGACGAGACCGGCCGGGACGATCTGCCACGAGACGCCGAAGCGGTCTTTCAGCCAGCCGCACCGGCTCTCCTCGCTTTCCTCGGAAAGCCGTGTCCAGTAGCAATCCACCTCATCCTGATCGGCACATTCGACCAGCAGCGAGATCGCCTCGTCAAAGTGGAACTGGGGGCCACCGTTGATGGCCGTGAACGGCTGGCCATCGAGCGTGAAGTCGACGGTCATCACCATTCCCGCTTCCCGGAGCCCGGCGGCGCCGTAGCGCAGTACCCGCGTGATCTGCGAGTTGGAGAAGACCGAGATGTAGAACTCGGCGGCCTCCTCGGCTTCCGTGTCGAACCACAGATTGGGGACTAACCGGGGCATCACCGTGTCCGTTTCGTCGCGCCGTTCGTATGGACCCAAGCTACCGCGCCTGCGAGGCCGCTGGAGTTTGGCCAAGTCGCGACCGGGACCCGATCACGCGCCGAGCTCAGACCTCACCAGCGCCGCTCCGGCACCGAGGGCCTTGAGCTTGGCGCGCGCCACATCGCGCGACAGCGGAACGAGGCCACAGTTGGTAGACGGAACGAGATTCTCGGCGGGCACGTACTCCATTGCCCGATAGATGGTCGCCGCCACTTCCTCGGGCGTTTCGATATCGTCGGTGGCAACGTCGATGGCGCCCACCATGACGTCCTTGCCGCCCAGCAGCCCCAACAGCTCGATCGGGACGTGCGAGTGGGCGACTTCGAGAGAAACCTGATCGATGGCGGACGTTGCCAGCGCCGGGAACGTCTCCTCGTACTGGCGCCACTCCGGGCCGAGGGTTTCCTTCCACTTGATGTTCGCTTCGATCCCGTACCCGTAACAGATGTGCACCGCGGTGGTGCAGCTCAAGTCGGCGGCGGCTCGCTCGAGAGCGCTTATCCCCCACGCCTTGACGTCCTCCATATATACGTTGAATGCCGGCTCGTCGAACTGGATGACGCTGACGCCGGCCGCCACGAGCTCCCGGGCCTCGGCGTTGAGGATGGCGGCAAACTCCATTGCCAGGCGCTCCCGATCGCCGTAGTACTCGTCGGCGAGCGTGTCGGCCATCGTCATCGGGCCCGGCAGCTGAAACTTGACCGGCCGGTCTGTCTCGGACACCAGGAAGCGGGCGTCCTCGACGTACACGGGCCGGGGCCGGGTCACCGGGCCGACGACCCGCGGCACCGATGCGTCGTAGCGTTGCCGGATCTTGACCGTCGCCCGCGTCGCGAAATCGACGCCGTCGAGGCCTTCGATGAACGTCGTCACGAAGTGCTGCCGGGTCTGCTCCCCGTCGGTGACGATGTCGATGCCGGCGGCCTCCTGGTCGCGCAGCACGACCCGGACGGCATCGCGTTTGGCCTCGGCCAGGTCCTCGCCCGCGAGCGCCCACGGCGCCCACAGCTGCTGCCGGTGAGCCAGCCACGCCGGCTTGGGGAGGCTCCCGGAGATCGTCGCCGGCAGGATCGAAGACATGCCCAGACACTAGAGGAAGTCAACTCCACGCAACGGGAGCAGTCTCACTTCATACTCTTCCTCACCGAGCGATGCCCCCTGATGGCCACTCGATATCGAGGGCGCTGTCACTTGTTGGCGCGGCCGCGCGTGCTCATCCGCCGGTGTCGTCGAAGTCCTGCGCTTCGGCTTCACTGTGGTCCCACTCCCGGAAGCGGGGAAGGTAACGCCCCACGACGAGCGCCCCGAGCGCCGCCGCCAGGCCCCCCGTCCATGCGGCGACCCGGGGCCCAAAGCCGGCTGCGACTAGTCCGGCCTCGGCATCACCCAGCCGGGGACCGCCGGCAACCACAGCGATCTGGACCGCCGACAGCCGGCCCCGCAGCCGGTCGGGTGTAGACAGCTGCAGGATCGTCTGGCGGAACACTGCCGAGATGGCATCACCGGCGCCTGCCACGGCGAGCAGTGCCAGCGCCAGCCAGATGTTCGCGGTCAGCCCGAACCCCATGATCCCGATCCCCCACAGGAAAACGGCCCCGATCGTGGCCCGGCCCGGCCTGGCGATCCGCCCGACCCAGCCCGAGGTCAGGCTGGCCAGCATCGCCCCGAACCCGGGTGCGGCGAACAGGTATCCGACCGTGGACTCGTCGCCGCCGAACACCTCGAGGCCCATCTCGGGAAACAACGCCCGCGGCATTCCGAAGATCATGGCATTGATATCGATCAGGAAGACGCCCTGCACCTCCTGCTTGCTCCTGATGAAGCGGATGCCCTCAGCGATCGACCGCAACCCGGGCCGCACCTCGTCGCCCGGCGGAATGGGTGAGAGGATCATGACGGCCACCAGGGCGACGCCGAACGTGGCCACGTCGACCCAGTAAGCCGCCGCCAGGCTGACGCGAGAGATCAGGATGCCGGCGATCGCCGGGCCGACTGCGCCCGCCGTCTGGAACACCAGCACATTGAGCGCAAATGCGTGGGGCAGAATGCTCGCCTCGACGAGGCGGGGAATGGCGGCGCTCCGGGCAGGCGAATCGATCCCGGCCATGAAGGCGAGAATTGCCGTGAGCACAAAAACCACGAGGGTCGAAGGCCGGGCCACCGCCGCGTTCAGCGCGAGCCCGGCACTCGTCAGAGCAAAGACCAGCTGCGCGACCAGCAGGATGCTCCGCCGGTCTCGCGAGTCGGCCAAGAGGCCGCCAACTATCGAGCCCACGAAGAGCGCCGGAAACTGGACGAGCCCGAGCAATCCCACGGCAAGCGTCGACCCGGTCAGATCGAACACCTGGATCGGCGCGGCCACCATCGTCAGCTGGCTCCCGATGCGAGAGACTGCGTGGCCACCGAACAGCCAGCGGAAATCGCGGGACCGGCGCAACGGGGTGATGTCCACAAAGAGGCCGGCCATGGCCACCATCCTCGCGCCCGCGCGAGGAGCCCGCTGGTGGGTACGCTCGGTGGTGGGAGAAGCCGATTCCGACCGAGGAGGACGAATGCGGTTCGTGCAGACAATCTCAGTAGACGCATCTGACGAGAAGGCGCTGGCGGCGTTGATGACCGACTGGCATGAAGCCGAGGCGGGTAGAGCCCCGGGGTATCAAGGCAGCCGGCTCCTCGCCGACCGCGATAATCGAGGCCGGTACATGCTCATCGTCGAGTTCTCCTCCGCAGAAGAGGCCGAGCGGAACAACGACAGGCCCGAAACGCAGCAATGGGGCGACAAGCTGAGCGCGCTCATCGGAGCCGATCCGGCGTTCGGCAACTTCGACGAGATCCAGACTCTCGGCTGAGCCGGCCAAAGGTGCTAGCGGCGCTTTCGCGGGTCAACCAGCGTCGCGAACGACCGGAGACCATCGAAGAATGCCGGCAGCGTGTACGTCCGGAAGCGCTGCGCGTCGAGAACCAGGATGGCCGCGATCGTTGCCACCATGACAAGGAAGGCGGGGACGCGGTGCACCGCAGCCAGATATAGGAGGGGCCCGTAGCCGAGGGCCTGAACCAGCTCGCTGAACGCAAAGATCCCCGTGACGAGATGGGCCACCGTGAGCAGCCCGCCGATCACGAGCCACCACATCGGCCCGGGCACGTGACCCCCTCCGGCCAGCCCAATCAGGATGCCGATGCCGACTGCCGTGTCTGCGTGGGGATCCCAGTCACCGAGACGGCTGCCCGTGGTCGATCGGGCTACCCGGCCGTCGAGAAAGTCCGTCCACCACGCGGCAGCCACCACGACGCCTGCCGGAAACCAGGCGCCCCGCGCCACGATCGGGACGAGAATCACGGCCAGCACGAACCGCGAGGCAGTGAGCGCGTCGGCGACATGCGCTCGATTCACCGCGGCCAACCGCGAAGT
>CAMYJM010000299.1 GCA_947258635.1 uncultured Acidimicrobiaceae bacterium | reverse complement strand
GCTTGACGGCGATGTATCACACGGAACGTTGGCTCTGGAGCCGGATGGGTCCTTCACATACACGCCCGCCGTTGATTATGTCGGGTCCGACTCGTTCACCTATGTGGCCGACGATGGAATCGAGCATTCGAACCCGGCGACGGTCACGATCACGGTCAACCTCGCCGGAGTCGTTCTGGCGATCGACGACGCTTACACGACTTTCATCGACAAGACACTGACCGTCACTGCTCCGGGCGTCTTCGGCAACGACGTCGGAGGGGCATCGCGTTGGGCTTTCAAGAGATCAGACCCGGCTGGTGGATCGGTCATGCTGCTACCCGACGGTTCTTTCACATATGTGCCGGAGGCCGGGTTCGTCGGATCCGATTCCTTCACCTACGACTTCTGGGACGACGACAATCTGAAATGGTCCAACACCGCGACCGTCAACGTCGAAGTGGCGCACGTGGATCTCGACATTGATCAATTCCGAGCCCCAAGAAAGGTCGACTTGAGTCGGTTCCGGGGAATCACGCTCACGTTGCAGGTAGTCAACAATGGAACCGTGCCCATTCCGGATGCAGGGTTCGGTGCCACCGCGACGATCGTCGGAGTGCAGGACACGCTCGAGGTCTACAGCACGACCCTCCCGGTCTGGAAAGCGGTTCCCGACAACACGACGAAGTTCGAGATCGAAATCGGCGATCCAGATCCCTTCTCCCCTGGCCAAGTGGTGTGGACGGTGACCCTCGACGTGCCGAACGACGCAGACATTGACGAAGCGACCGCGGCAACCACGATTGCGGACTAGAGCAAAGAGGCTTCTGCTGTAGTCCTGGTCGGGTACTCATTCAGGGGTCGAGTAGCAACTCCGACCCGGGCCGTTTGACGGCCTGGCCAATGCCGGCGTCATGAGGTCTTGGCCTCACGTCCGGCCGGCCCGACGAGGGGAATCCCTGGGTCGCAGGCGATGACGCCTGGTGTCTTGGCACCCTTCAGGCTCGGGGGCATGTTCGAGCGACGCTCCCGTCGGATCGATCCCACTCGATGCCGGACGGGTCTGCTGATCATCGGCGCCAAATGCGAAGGTTGAACTTCGTCCAACTCGGGACGACCGATCTGAGGGGTCCGAGTGGTCGCCGGTTGAGGATGGTCGAGACGTCGAAGCCGGACATCTCGAAACTCACTCGTGCCTGAGATTGGCCAAGGGTCAGAGCCTGGTGACCATCTTAAATTCGTCCGCGGTCACCACGCAGGCTCCCGTGCCGGAGCAGCCTCCTCCCTACCACCCCACAAAGGTCCATGACCCGATCGACTCGGCAAACAAGGTGACCACCGTTCCTCTCGCGAAGTCGAACAAGCAGTCCGGGATGCAGGAGATACCGGGTGGGTCGCTGGTCACACCACCGCCATCGAAACCGTTGATGGCGGCTCACTGTCCTGCCCGGTGTATACGCCTCGCATCCCTTCGGAGACGGCGGTAGATCGCTCGTAGTCGAAGTCGCGGGCCTCATCGTCCCAGAAGACCTCACCGGAGGTGAGCACCAGCGCCATCTTGTCCTTGGACTTGGTCGCCGCCCATTGGCCGATCTCTTCACCGACCCACTTCGACTGGGCGGCTTCCTCGGACATGAACACGATCAGCCACCGGGTGTCCTCGATCCGCTTGTCTAGTGAGGACCCGAGTTCCGACGAGACCTCGAGCCGAGGCCTGGTCGAGGAATATGGTCAGGGCCCGGCGCCGGTTCCATGGCTTGGCCATCCGTTGCAAGCCATCTCTAACCACCGGTGCCAGATCCAGGTCGGCGCCGTGGCTGTAGGAGATGAATGCGTCGTATCCGGCCAGAATCCCCCAATATCGTGGCGCATCTGTTTAGTAGGTACCTTCGCAAGCGTCAAGGGTCGAGCCGGGCGACGGTCGGATGAAGACCATTGGCACCGGGCGGAGGAGCCTATCTCCGCCTCAATAGCGGCGGCCTCTCTGCCGATATAGGGAATATGACCGCGTTCAGCCGAACTGCTCGGCGCCTCTACGTGGCCCGTTGGATGACCGCAGGGGCGATGTTTGGGGTCTTCCTCACCCTGGTGGCTTGGAGACTCACGATGGCCGACGCCGGTTCGCTGACCTTTGCGGAGCTGCACCAGATGTACCCGACGCTCTGGTTCGTGGACCTCGCGCCGTCGGTGCTCGGCGTATCGGGGGCTGTGATCGGAGTCATTTTCACCAGACTGGCCGAATCAAAACAGCGGACGGAAGAGACCGCGCAACAGATTGCCGCCAGCTGGATCGAAGAGCTGCACGCCACCAACAAAGAGCTTGCCGAGACCCTCGAGTCGAGGCGCCGGTTCAGCGCGGCGGTGACGCACGAATTGCGCACTCCGCTGGCGTCGATTCTCGGTTACACGGGTCTCGCTGCAAGCGGGCCGGTGGACGCAGCCGAAGTGGCCAGCTATCTGTCCGAGATCGCGAGCGCGGCCACGGAAATGCAGGACCTGGTGAACAACCTGCTGGACACCGCCAAGCTCGAGACCAACGGCATTCCCATCGAGATTGGCCGCGTGTCCTGCAAAGAAGCCATCGCAGAAGTGTCGAGCCGCACGATGCCGCTCGCCAAGCAAAAGGGTCTCGACATCGCGATCGCTGTCGAAGATGGACTGGAGTGCCGCGCCGACCCGGCGCGTCTCCGCCAGGTTCTGACGAACATCGTCGCCAATGCCGTCAAATACTCGGACAGCGGGACGATCGAGATCTCAGCCTTCCGGGACGTGGACGGGAGTCCCGTGATCGCCGTGAAGGACGAGGGTTTCGGCATCAAGGCCGAGGATCTCGGCCGGATATTCGGCGCCTTCGAGTCCGGCACCAACGGCGCCGCCCGCAGCGACAGCAGCGGCCTCGGGTTGGCGATCAGCGTTTCACTGATTGAGGCTATGGGGGGCGAGATCACGGTCCACTCCGATGGGCCCGGCCTCGGATCTACATTCCGAATGACTCTTCAGGCTCCCAATCGCCGGGGCGTCGAAAGACGGACAGCTTTGCTGGTCCCTGAAGGCGTGGCCGATTGACCCGCACTTCCCTTCGCAAACCTGAACCGGTGAGCGACTACGCCGCGTCCTGACCCGGGCTCAGCGACTTGACGGTACCGGAGCCGGACTGTCGCCCGGATGGCCCCCGCTACTTCGACCAGCCGTATATCCAGATACCGTCTTCGCCGCCGAAGCGGTGCTCCTTACCCGATGAACGCACGGCGCCGTGCGGCACGCTGCCGATGCCGGCGAGGTAGCCGACCCAGTCGTCCCAGTGGGCCGTCCCGTTGACCGAGATCTCGACCGTTCGGGCGTTGGCGAATATCGCCACCTTGTGCATCTCGTTGTAGTCGCTGTCCGCGACTACCTCCGGGGTGAGGGCCAACGTCGAGCCGTTGGCCATCGTGGCCCTGGCCGACATCGGGTAGTCGATCTTGTCGAGGCGGGAGCCTCCGAATCGGAGGTTGAACGTGATGCAGGCCTCGCTAACGTCGCCTTCGAATTGGACGACATACTTGGCGCTGAACGGCTGTTTGTTCTCGTCGGACTCGAGGCCGGTGAAATCGGCCTCGAGCAGGCTCAGCGTCGTGACTTCAACCGAACCGCACGAATAGGTGTGTTCTTGCGTGGTGTCGACGAAGATCCCGATCATGTCGTTGACGAGGCTGATCATCGAAACGAGCGTGCCCAGCCAAGTTGTCGGGTCGGTCGCGTCGGCCGCGGCCGCCAGCGCCGCCAGGGCCTCGAGGTCCTCCGCGTGGAGGTCGCGGCCGTGCCACAGCGCGTTGACGGCAGGCGGGAAGACTTCGAATCGTTCGGCCAGTTGCTTAACGAACGGATAGAAGTCGCCGGTGTCCATACCGGCGGCGAACATCTCGCCATCAAATAGTGCTGCTCCCGTCAGTTCGTTGATCCGGTCGCCGACGGACGCCACCGAAGCACGAATCTCTTCTGTGATCTCGCCCAACAGGTCGCAAGCGGCCAGGTCTCTTATCCGGTGTGAGAGCTCGGCATCCTGTTGCTCGAGCCGGGAAGCCACCCCGCGCAGCCGGACATCCGCCAAGCGTCCCATCCTGGCAACGCGTCGCCGCATGATTCCGGGATCGATCTCCGGTATAGGCACAACGCACCTCCTTTGCTTCATCTTCGATAGTTGCTGCAAGCTTTGCAAACGAATTCACAAACGCAGGGGGACACCTGTCACAATTGGCCCATGGCGCCGCGATCCGCCATCGGCCGGATCGGA
>CAMYJM010000298.1 GCA_947258635.1 uncultured Acidimicrobiaceae bacterium | reverse complement strand
TCCACCAAGAAGGGTTCACTATCGACCCCCACTCCTCACCAGGGAGGAGACGATTCCTCGCCCCCGGCGTCACCCGAGCCCCACCCCCCTGACCCGGGCTAACACCCCGCGATCAAGACTCGGCCAGCCAAACCAACCCCACACACCAACATCCGCACCCGCTCGCAGCGCACCACTCGCGACCGGGTCCTGACGCGCGCCGTCAACAGCAGCCGGCACCCTTGCGCGCTAGCGACGGGACGGGCTTGACCTGTGTGACCTGCAGCGCCGTGCGAACATGACCGCATGGTCGAAGGTCTCGAGGAAGTCGCGTGAAGATGGCGGCAGCACGCGAGCCGGCGTTGCCGAGTTTCGCCGTGATGACCGCGATGCTTTCCCTCGGAGCGTGTTTCAGCGGCGCGGACGCTTCGGGTTCAAGCCTTCCTCCTGATCGAGGTGTCTTCGCCCCACGTCGGCGTGCCGGGGACGGCCAGCCGAATCTCAGAAGGACGATCGAAGTCGCTTCATCATGCCTCAGACTCACTGGAGGCCGATCCTGAACGACGAAGTACTGGCGCGCTGTCAGGACGCCCTTCCCTCATGGCGCGGACTCACTGTCGATGACTTTGAGTTCGACGATCCGAAGGGATTCTCCTCGTTCACGATGGGTGTCCGAGCAAAGGTTCCTCTCGATCCGCCGGCAGTGCTCTACCGGCAACTGGCGGGAAAGGAGAACGCCATCCTCGACTTCGCGGCGGAACGGGATGTGTTCCTTCGGCTGGGGAATGCCGGCATTGCGGCTCGTTGCCTGGCGTACAAGGACGAGTACCGGATCGAGGAGTTCTACGACGGCCGCACTCTCGAGGCCGCTGACGTGTTTGACCCGGATGTGCAGCGCAAGATCGCCACGGAGCTGCATCGACTTCACCAACTCGAGCCGGAGGGACTACCCGAACCGACCTTCTTCGAGCTGCTCCATGAGAAATGGGGGCCGATGGCCCGCCAGGTGTTGGGTCCCGCCCGATCGGCATTCCCTCCTGACGAGCGGGCGATGTGCGCCGACCTCGAAGCCATCTACAGCCCGGCGACTCTGGCCAAGGTGCTGCAGTGTCTCCCCGACCGGGACCCGGTCTTCTGCCACAACGACACATATCACGGCAACGTGTTTCTCTGCGACGACGGAGCCGTCAAGCTCCTCGACTTCGAGTTCTCGTGCCGCAACCACATCGCCTTCGACTTCGCCAACCTGTTCGCCGAGACGGTGATGGAGCACGGTCTGGATGAGCCGCCGCACTTCCGCATCGGCGAGCCGCGGTTCACGGACGACGATCTGGCGTCCTTCATCGGCCTCTACCTCGACAACGCGGAGTTCACTCACGAGGCAGATAGAGAGGCGGAGTTGCGAGGCCTCGTGGCTGAGACCCGGCGGGCCATCATGCTGTCGGACTACATGTACGCCATGGCGGCTCTGCCACTGGCGGTGGAGCCGATCCAGAAGATCCGGTTCATTCCGTACGCTCACCAACGGTTCCCCCGGTTCCTCGCCGCCTGGGATGCGGAGTTTGGGAGTTGACCGGGGCTCTACATCTCGCATCCGAAGGCGACCAGCACCACCTCCTGCATCTCGGGCGGGATCCACGGCGTGTCGGCAAACGCTTCGCGATCGGCGGTGGCGTCGAACTCGGCCTGCCGCTCCAGGCAGAACGTGATTATCTCCTGACTGGCGGATTCGACCGCTCGAGCCTCCGGGCCGTCGAACAGCTGGCCCATCTCGGCCTCTGTCTCGACTTCCTCGGTTCGAAGGGCGAGGGCGTCCCCGGCGTCCACGAGCCGCCCAGCCATCTCGAGTGCGGCGGTGTGCAGCTCGGCGAGATCCTCGGGAGCCGCCACATCCTCGAGGCCGTCGCGCAGCCGGTGGAACGCCGCGGCCACTCCGCGGTAGACGGCTTGGATCTCCTCGACCGTTGGAGCTTCGAACGTGCCCTCAATCGTGAGCTCGTCGAGAGTGCGAAACAGCTCGGTTGTGTGAGTCTCGACCTGCTCGGCGTACTCCGAGAGAGTGGGCTCGCCGCCGCACGCGGCGACCAGAAGTACAACACAGGTCGCGACAACAAGGCTGCGCACTGTAACTCCTTCTGCCCTCCCTTGAAGCGTACATGCGAGACAGGGACGCGGCCTTCCCAGTTCGAGGACTGGGGACGGCGCGTCCCAGCGAATCACCCGCCGTATCGCATCTGTTCATCTTTGGTCCAGAGAGCCACGCCGGTGAACAGAACTAGAGGCCCGGCGATGGCCGGCGCCAGGTGAAGTATGTCGGTGTACCCCACCGCGAAGTGGACACCCAACGCGAGCCCAAAGCCGCTCAAGCCGGCGACCGCAACTGCATGGCGAGCTGCTCTCCCGTCGCCGAACAAGCCGATTGCGGAAATCAACAATCCGCTGACCAGCACGCCGCCGGCGAAACCGATCCTGTCATGGGCAACCAGTGGAACAAGCCGTTCGCTGATATCCTCGAGTTGCGCGGATTCCACTCCGATGAAGACCAGATCGGATTCCACGAATGTGGCCGTTGTCCCGACGACGAGGATCACAACGGCCGACAGTGATAATCCGGCGCCGCTGGCGATGACGATCCGACGCCCCCAGGTCATCGCACTGAGCCGGTCGTTGAAGCCCAGGGACGTCTCAGTAACGAGCTCCCTGCTTCGACTGATGCCAACGGCGAATACGGGGATCAGCAGAAGTATCCCGATGCCGTGCCAGCTGTCGAGGTACCCGGTTGGCAGGTGCGATGCGAAGGACGCGAAGCCGATGACCCCCGTGAGCCCGAACGTCGACCATGCCCAACGTTTCCCCTGTGACAGCGGAAACGCAGTCAGCCACATGTACATCACACCCACGGCGAACAGTGACCCGCCCCAGGCAACCCGGTCGTGCACCATGAGTCCATCAATCGCCCGTCAGCGACACTCTGAAGCTCTGACGCAGACATGCCGAGATAGGCCAGGTCGTGCGGAAGCAGTTGTCTGGTCACTCCGAGATAGACGGCCAAGCCCCCGGCGAAGGCCAGAGCCATGCCAACGGTTCCGAGCGCCGGGCGCCCATCCCCGATGAGCCCACTCCACAGGGACGAGTCCGTGCTTCTGCTTTTCTCAGACATTCTCGAGGTCCTGCCCGCGAGGTGATTCCACGCCGTTAGCCCGCCGCCGCCAGTACGCGGTCCACAATCGCGGATGCGATCTCCAGCGATGCGGTGGCAGCCGGGGACGGGGCGTTGACCACATGGAGAGCGTCGGGGCCGTCGACGAAGAGGAAGTCGTCGATGATCGAACCGTCGGGCCGAACGGCCTGAGCTCGGACCCCGGCGGGTGCCGGCTCGAGATCGGCGGCCGTGATCTCCGGAAGTAACTCCTGCAGGCTGCGGACGAAGGCGCCCTTGAACGCCGAGCGCGCCATCTCGCCGGCGCCGCGGCGCCAGTAGCGGCGGGCGAGGCGCCAGAAGCCGCCGTAGCCGAGAGTGTCGGCGAGGTCGCGCAAGGAAAGATCGGTGCGTGAGTAGCCCTCGCGCTTGAAAGCGAGCACGGCGTTGGGACCGGCGTGGACGTTCCCGTCGGTCATGCGGGTGAAATGGACTCCGAGGAACGGCAGGGCCGGGTCCGGGACCGGATAGACCAGATGCTTGATCAAATGACGGCGGCTCGCGATCAGCTGGTAGTACTCACCGCGGAAGGGCACGATGCGAGCCGGCGGAGCGGAACCGCTGCGGGCAACAACCCGATCGCTCTGCAGTCCACCACACGTGACCAGGAAGCGTGTCTTGATTTCGCCGTGGTTGGTTTCGATGACGTGTTTGCCCCCGGCGCGGGTAGCCGTCAGCATCTCGGTGTTGAGGCGCAAATCGGCCCCGCGTTCGGCGGCCATCCGCGCCAGGGTCCGACAGACTGCGCCGTAGTCGATTATCCCGGTCGTCGGGGAACTGATGGCGGCGACCATCCGAACGTTCGGCTCGATATCCCTGCCCTGGGCCGCGCTCAGCATCTCGACCGGGACGCCGTTCTGCTGGGCCCGGGCGTGCAGCGCCTCGAGCGAAGCTCGCTGCTGCTCGGCGCTGGCGACGATCTGCTTGCCGCAGATCTCGTTCGGAATGCAATGTCGCTCGGCAAACCTGACGATCGATTCCTTTCCGGCATTCGCCATCCGCGCCTTGGCCGACCCGGGGGCGTAGTACACGCCGGCGTGGATCACTCCCGAGTTGCGGCCCGACTGATGTTGCGCCCAGTCGGCTTCTTTC
>CAMYJM010000297.1 GCA_947258635.1 uncultured Acidimicrobiaceae bacterium | reverse complement strand
CGAGCTGTGGGATACGATCGTGCGCCAGATTCCCACCGACCTCCCTGAGGACACGTCGGCGCCAACCGACACCGCCGACGCTGCGGTCGTCCCGCTGCGACGCAGATGGCTCCGACCGATGGCTGCCGCCGCCGCCATCGTTGTCATCGCAGGAACGGCCGTCGTGCAATCCGTCCGGCTCGACGCCGTCGCCAAGGACCTGGCGGCCGAGCAGGCATTGGTGGCTGCGCTCCGCAGCGAGATCGATAAGCCACCGCTCGACCTCGCCGTGGCCCAAGCGCTCTCCGGATCTGAGAACAAGCAGCTCATGCTCGGCTCCCAGGTGAGCGGGTCGAACGCCGTGATCGTCTTGATGCCCGATGGCACCGGCTACCTGGCCGAACATACTCTGCGACCGCTGCCGGCGGACCGCACCTACCAACTGTGGGCCATCATCGACGGCAAGATCATCTCCGCCGGCATCCTCGGCCCCGATCCCGGGATAGTCCCCTTCCGCATCGATCCCCAAGGCTTCTCCGGATTCGCCATCACCGAAGAGGTGGTCGGTGGCGTCGAATCATCGCAGAACGACCCGGTGATAGCCTGGCTAGAAGCGTGAAGCCTTTCGTGCTATCACCTAGCCCGTGACGAGACGCCCCACAGTGCTCCGACGGCTCCGGTCGATATCAATCGTCGGTGCCACCTTCGTCGGAGCGACTGCGGCTCTCCCTTTGCTGCTGTTGGCGGCGGCACTGTACGACCTCGCCGCCCTCGCGAGGGGACGGCGCCACTTCATGGGGGTTCGCCTCACGTTGATCGGTTGGGTCTACCTCGGGACCGAAATCCTCGGAGTGACCGCGCTGGGCGCAGTCTGGCTGGCTTCCGCCGGAGGGCGCCTCCGTTCATTGTTCATCGGAGGCACCTACGCCATCCAGCGCTGGTGGGCCGGCGCGGTGTTCAAAACGGTCCGCACCATGTTCGACCTCCACATCGATGTCGAGGGTGCCGAGGAGCTGACACCGGGGCCGATCATGGTCTTCATGCGGCACGCCAGCATCGTCGACAACCTGCTGCCGAACGTGCTCATCACCGCCCCGCACGGCATCAATCTGCGCTATGTGCTCAAGCGTGAGCTGCTGTCCGATCCGGCACTCGATATCGCCGGGAGCCGGCTACCCAACTACTTCGTCGACCGCCGGTCCACCGATTCGGAAGGCGAAGTGTCGGCAATCCGCCGCCTCGGCTCCGGGCTGGGTTCCGCCGAAGGGATACTGATCTACCCGGAGGGAACCCGCTCTACCCCGGAGCGCCGGGCGCGAGCACTGGACCGGCTGCGCGTTTCGAACCCGACTCTGCACGCCCGCGCCGCGACGATGCGGGCCGTCATGCCACCTCGGCTCGGCGGCCCGTTGGCGCTGCTCGACGTCGAGCCCGCAGCCGACGTCGTCATCGCAGCCCATGCCGGCTTGGACGGTTTCAGCCACATTCGCGACATCCTGAGCGGTGGTCTGGTGGGGAGCACGATTCGTGTCCGCTTCCGACGGTTCGCCCACAGCGACATCCCGGCCGAGCCGGCGGGAAGAGCCGAGTGGCTCTACGACCGCTGGGCCGAAGTCGACGAGTGGATCACGCGCTCGTGAGCAGCACCGGCCTGGTCTGGTTTCGGCGCGACCTGCGGCTCGGAGATAATCCCGCATGGAATGGCGCCACATCCCGCCATGAGCGAGTCGTCGCCCTGTTTGTGATCGACCCGATGCTCTATCGCGCCGGCACCCAACGCAGCGATCATCTCCTCCACCAGCTGCGGGCTCTCGACGACGATCTGGCCCACCGCGGCGGGCGACTGCTGGTGCGGACGGGCAACCCGGCCGCGGTAGTCGCCGCCGAGGCTCGCCGGGCCGGTGCCGCGGCCGCTTACTGGAATCGCGACGTCAGCCCCTATTCGAAGCAGCGCGACGCAGCCGTCGTCGCCACGCTGCCGTGTCCCGCCGCCACTTGGTACGGCTCCCTGGTGCACGCGCCGGGACGCATCCGCACGGCGTCGGATGGGCCGTACAAGGTTTTCACGCCCTTCCACCGGCGCTGGATCGAAACGCCGTGGGATCCCTGGCCGGAGCCCGGGGAGGCGGAGGTCGCCGCCGCCGCCGGCGATGGTATCCCCGACCCGGCCGGCCCGGCGGACGTCGCCCCCGGAGAATCGGCCGCCCACGACCGGCTGGATGAGTTCGGCCCCCGGGTGGCCGACTATCCCGAGCAACGGGATCGTCCCGATTGGGACACCACATCGCGCCTCTCGATCGATCTCAAGTATGGGACACTGTCGGCGCGCAGCGTGGTAGAGGCGTTTTCTGCCCCGGAGGCGGCGCCATTCGTGCGCCAGCTCGCCTGGCGAGATTTCTATGCCCACGTCCTCGACGCCTTCCCGCACACGGCCGAGCGGTCGCTGCGGCCCGAGTACGACCACATCGAGTGGCGGGACGACCCCGACGGCCTGGCGGCATGGCAGAACGGCCGGACCGGGTATCCCATCGTCGATGCCGGCATGCGGCAGCTGGAGGGCGAGGGCTGGATGCACAACCGGGTCCGCATGATCACGGCGTCGTTCCTGGTCAAGGACCTGTTGATCGACTGGCGACTCGGCGAGCGCCACTTTCGCCGGCTCCTTCTCGACGGTGACGTCCCGCAGAACATCGGCAACTGGCAGTGGGTGGCAGGCACCGGGGCCGACGCCGCCCCGTACTTCCGTGTCTTCAACCCGATCACCCAGAGCCGCAAGTTCGATCCAGACGGTGACTACATACGACGCTGGGTTCCCGAGCTGTCGAACCTGGCCACTGAGCACATCCACGCTCCCTGGCTCGCCGGACCACTCGATCTCGTCGCCGGCGGCGTTGTCCTCAACGACACCTATCCGGCGCCCATCGTCGACCATGCCATGGCCCGGCAACGAACCCTCGATGCCTACCAAAGATCGAGAGAAGAGAGCGCCTCATGACTTCGTCCATCGACAAAGCGATGGATACGGCCATCGCCCCCGGGTTCACCAATATCGGATACCGGGTCCGCCGCCGGTCTTGGGAGCCGATCACCGAGTCTCTGTCCGGACGCACCGTCGTCGTCACGGGGGCGACCAGCGGCCTGGGAAAAGCCGCCACCACCGAGCTGGCTCGCTTGGGGGGCAACGTCATCCTGGTCGGGCGCAATCCCGACAAGACCGTTGCGGTAGAAGCCGAAATGGCCGCCGCCACGGGCAGCACGACGGTACGCCATGAGTTGGCGGACCTCAGCCTCATGTCCGAGGTGCGGGACCTGGCGGCGCGTTTGCTCGCCGCCGAGCCCGCCATTCACGTGCTCGTCAACAACGCCGGCACTCTGTTCACGGAGCGCTCGGTGACCGCCGAGGGAATCGAGAGCACCCTCGCCACCAACCTGCTGGGACACTTCTTGCTCACCAACCTGCTCATTCCACGAATGGTGGACTCGGCACCGGCCCGTATCATCAACGTGTCCTCGGGCGGCATGTACGGCCAGCGGATCTCGATTTCCAATCTCCAGAACGAGCGCGGCGAGTACCAGGGATCCGCCGCATACGCCCGCACCAAGCGTGGTCAGGTGATCCTCACCGAGATGTGGGCCGAGCAACTCGAGGACAGTGGGGTCACTGTCAACGCGATGCATCCCGGATGGGCCGACACCCCGGGCGTCGTGCAGTCGCTGCCGACCTTCCACAAGATCACCAAGCCCTTCTTGCGTTCACCCGACGAAGGGGCCGACACCATCGTCTGGCTGGCGGCGAGCAATGAGGCGGCGGGGCGAACCGGCCTCTTCTGGCACGACCGGCGCCCCCGCCCAACTCACAAAACGAAGCGCACCCGGGAGCGGCCGCAGGCCCGGCAGGCCCTGTGGCAGGCCCTCAGCGAGCTGGCGGGCACAAATGGACACCTTCCGGCCGATTGAGCCGGCGCCGCCTCCGAGCGGCTGATTCACCCGGCGAGCGTGGCATCGGTGAGATCGATGACCAGATCCCGGATGCGAGCTGCATCGGGACCCAGCGTGTTGCTCAGGACGGCGATTATCAGGTCATGATCCGGGTAATACGCCAGCCAGCCGCTGAAGCCTGCCGTTCCCCCCTCGTGGAATATCGCCCGGTTCCGTGCCAGCTCGTCGAGATGGAGTCCCAGGCCGTAGGGCACCACAGACCCGTCTTCCAGCACGGCCGGGGAGCTCATGGCCGCGAACGCCTCGCGACCGACGGCATCGCCGCTCAGGAGGTGCCGCTCCCAGCGAATCAGGTCGCCGGCC